>JBOFFD010000346.1:0-9715 GCA_051648425.1 Planctomycetia bacterium | reverse complement strand
CGAACAACGGGCCGTCGGTTTCGTAGCCTTGTTCGCTCGGCTGGTGCGGGCGGCAATGGCCCCATTTCAGGAACGTCTTGTTCGGGAAGAAGATCGACTTGTAGTCCCAGCCCCAGGTTCCTTCGTTCGTCTTGCGGGGTTCGCCCTTTTTCTGCCGACTGCCGCCGACGAAGCCGGCGATGTAGTGCTTTGAGTTGGACGGATGCGCCAGTCTCGACAGGCACTGCGGGTAGCCGGCCCGGTCGAAGGTGTGGTCGCTGGGCCGCGCGCAGGCGGCGCACGGAACGGGGGCGGCCTCGTGGTGGAGGTGCTCGTCGCCGGCGACGGCGGGAGAGGCCGCCGCGACCAACAAAGAAACGAAAAGCAGCGCGGTTTTGCCGTCCATGGCGATCGCTTTCAGTGGGAGGTTGCTGTTCGCTCGAACCTGTCCTGCGACTTGTATTCGGCCGCCGGATGGCCCGGCCATCGCGGCAAACCGGCCGGCGGAGTCGTTGGGCGGCGGACGCTGCCCGCGCAGCCGGTGGAATCGGCGCGTCGGGAAAGATCGTCGAGTGGTGGGGGGCGGGACGGCCGTCGGATCAGCGTTCGACTTAGAAACTACACGCCGTCCATTTCGTAAACCGGAACTTGCGGTTCGACGACCGCGACGCCCTCCAGCGAACGAACGAAACAGACCAGATGCCGAAGGTTGTCGCAAAAGGCGGAGTAGTGCAGCCGTTCGCGGACGGCGGGCGTGAGCGCCCTGCCGCCGATCACTAGGGCCGCGCCGCATGATTGAGCCGTCTCATAGAGCTTGGCGTAGTCGGCCACGAAGCGGTCGACGTCCACAAGATGCGACACGCTCAGCCAAAAGAGACGCGGCCGACACTGTTGGATGGCGGCGCAGAGCGTCGCCATCGGCAGCGACGACCCCAGGGATTCCGCGTACCAGCCCATTTCCCGAAGCGTCAGGTCGACCATCGTCACCGGCAGGCGGTAGGCGTCGCCGTCGACGGTGCCGCCGCAAGCGCGGGGCGAGCAGGGCGTAGGAGCGGGCAGCGTGCGTCGCAGCTCGTGCATCACCTGCAGCGTGATTTCGGTGGCCCGCCGTTCGCGGTAGACGTCGAGAGCTTCATACTCCCAACGACGGCCTATCTCATAGAAGGCCGGCGTAATTATCCGGTCGCACAGATCGACCAACGATTGATTCGCCAAGTAGAGATCGAACACCAACCGGCGGAACTGCTCAACGTCGCCGTTGCACAAGGCGGCGGCCATCAGGTCAACCACTTGGCCGGCGCCGCCTGCGTTCTGCCCGGTTCGCGGCGGCAGGCCCAAGATCTCCGGCTCGACCAACGTCTGGCTGGTTTCCCGAAGGAAGCGAATGGCAGCGCTGCGATGGACCCTGCGGTGACCGCCCGCGGTTCGGCTGAACACGAGCAGTCCCTTGTCGCACCAGCGTTTCAGCGACGACTCGCTGACGCCGATCGCCTTGGCGACCTGTTTCGGCGTTACGTACTCGTTCATGCCCAACCCATCCAGCTTCGACGGCATGAACAGCGTTCTTCAATCGGCTTCGACTTCGGTGGAGCTTCGACCATACGACAATCCGTTCGGGCTGGACAGAGTTTCACCATGCGGACGGCGCCTTGTAGATTTCGCGTCCGGATACGACGACGATGAAGCCGTTCGTCGAACAAATTCTTCAGCTTTCGGACTGTAGTGCGGCCATGATTTCCGCCGTCGAAATTGAATCACCCAAGATTCGCCGACTGGAGCCTCGCAGCCTCTCAACCGTGAGAAAGATGGTTTCGTGAAAAAAAGTCATTTTGTTTGAATGACTGCTTGCCGGCTTCAATGTTCGGCTAGAGTCTCAACGGTTGGAGCGATTGCAACGGTTGGTACCGCCGAAGCAACCCGATTCGATCGACGAGGCGTAAATGTTCCATTCCCTAATCGGGATGGAAGCTTGAATTCCTCGTCCTCCATCGTGTCTCGGCACTTTCACTATGCAGGCAGGATCAACTTGATGCGTCATCTTCTCGCCGCCAGCGTCGCCACCTTGTTCGCCTTGGTCTCCCCGGTGGTCGCGGCCGATAAGGACATCGTCGACACCGCCGTCGCCTCCGGATCGTTCAAGACCTTGGCGATCGCCCTCACGGCCGCCGACCTGATCGACACCCTCAAGAGCGAAGGCCCGTTCACCGTCTTCGCCCCGACCGACGAAGCGTTCGCCGCCGTCCCCAAGGCGACGTTGGAGGCCCTGCTCGCCGACAAGGCCAAGCTGAAGAAAGTTCTGCTCTACCACGTCGTCAAGGGTGAAGTCCCTTCGTCGAAGGTGGTCGACTTGAAGGAAGCGGTCACGGCTGGCGGTCCGAAGGTCGTCATCACGATCGAGAACGGCAAGGTCATGATTAATGAAGCGAAGGTCGTGAAGGCCGACGTGAAAGCGTCGAACGGCGTCATCCACGTCATCGACAAGGTCCTGATGCCGCCGAGCGAGTAACCGACCGTCCGGGTCCGCCCGGCAACCCGATCGACTGAGTAAGATCACGGGCCATCGTCTTCGTGCTTCGGCGCGGGATGAAGGCCTTTTTCTTTTTCCAATCGCCGAAGCGGATCGAGCAACGCCTTCCGCATGATGAAATCAATCACGCCGGGGGCCAGACGGCCGAGGACGGCTGTCGCCGCGTTGCCGAATCCGGGAACGAGCCGCCGTCGTCGTCGGTCGACCGCGGACAGGATTCTCTCGGCCAGTTTCTCCGGCGGCATGCGGCGGGTTTCGCCGGTGGCGTTCGGCGAATAGCGGCGAGCGTGCGCCGTCCGCGTCGGTCCGGGGAAGACGCACAGAACGGCGACACCGTGCGCCCGCAGCGCCGCACCCAGGCCGGCGGCGTACAGTGCGACGGCGTCCTTCGTGGCGGCGTAGACCGCCGCCCCCGGATACCCCACGAAGTGCGACAGCGACGCGACGAACACGATCGTACCCCCGTCGACCAGCCGGCCGCGCGCGAGCAGCGCGTTCGCCATGACCAGCGGCGCGACGAGGTTCACGTCGAACACCCGCCGTTGGGCCGACAGGCTCGACTTTGAAAACTCACCAACGCAACTGACGCCGGCGTTGAGCAGCAGCACGTCGATCGGCGGTCGCGCCGCGAGCCGGTCTACGACTTCGGCGAGGGACGCCGGGTCGGAAAGATCGCACGGGAGGAAATCGACTTCGACGCCGGCTTGCGTTAAGAGAGCGGCGGTGGCGGCGCCGTGGTCGCGGTCGACGTCCAATCCGGTGAGGCGGCAGCTCCTGGCGCCGAAGGCGGTGGCGACGGCGCGACCGATGCCGTCGGCGAACCCGGTGACGACGACGTGACGAGGCGCGTCGCCGGTTCGGTGGGCGAGCAAGGGAGGCGCGGCGGCGGCGGCTCGGCGTTCCATCGCTCGCGCGAAAAGTAACGGCGCCAGTCGGCCGCCGCGAAAGAGCAGCGACGGCACGACACCCGGCGAGACCACTCGGCGGCGCCGGCCGACGGCGTCGACCACCTGCCGGGCGACCGTTCGGGCCGTCGGGAAGCGCTTCCAACCGAGGGCGTCGCGATCGGCCCCCGACCGTTCGTGAAGCATCGTGCGGATCGGTCCGGGATGGATGATTTGGACGTCGACGACGCCGCGGGTTTCCAAGCGAAGGGAGCGGACGAAGCCGTCTAGCCCCGCCTTGGCGGCCGAGTAGGCGGCGAAGAACGGCGTCGGCAGGACGGCGGCGACCGAGCCGATGAAGACGAATCGGCCGCGCCCGTTCGCCATCCGCGGTAGCAGGGCGTGGGTCAGGGCGATGGGACTCCACAGATCGATTTCCAGCAGGCGGCGCAGCGAATCCTCGGGTTGGTTCCACGGCGGACCGAACCAACCGACGGCGGCGTTGTGAACGACGAGATCGAGGCGTTGGACGGCGAGGTGGTCGAGATGGAAAAGTAGTTGCGACGGGCCGGCGGCGTCGAGGGCGTCGACTGGAATGGTGACGACGTCGGCGGGGAAGTCCGTCGGCAGCGGCGTGCCGGCGGGGGGCGGGCGATAGACGGCGAGCACCCGCCAATCGCGCTCATGAAACAGACGAGCCAGCTCAACGCCCAACCCGCCGGCGGCGCCGGTGACGAGCACCGTGCGCCGATTGGTTGCAGGAGGCGTCATTGGCGGATTAAACGGCCGCCAGCGATTCGTCGAGCGGCTTGACGGCCGACGGCTTGTCGGCGCCGGCCTGGCTGCCGTGGCTGCGAGCGTCGGAAGCGGTTTCCGTCGGCGTCGGCGCCGGGTCGGGCGACGAAACGACTTCGGAAGCGGGCATGGTCCCTGCCAGCATCGTGTCACCGGTGGTCGGCAGGTTGGTCGCCGGGGTGAACTTGAAGGTGTCGGAAGGCGGCGGCGACGGAACGATCGGCTGCTGGCTGGGGACGAAGCCGTTGCCGGGCAGCGGCGGGGCGATTTCGTCGGGCAGACCGCCGGCGAACGGTTGGAAGGAGAAGAAGCCGCCGTCGGGCGAGACCAGCTCGGTGGTGTTGTTGGTCACGGAGCGTTCGCCGCCGGTGGCGACGGCGATGTTGTCGAAGCCGCCGGTGAAGGTCGCGCCCTGCTTCGAGAAGGTGCCGACCAAGAGTGAGTTGACGGGGATGTCGCGGCGGACGAAGGCGGCGACGTTGGCCGAGTCGGCTCGGATGCGGCCGGAGCCGTCGGAGATGATGGCGCCGCCGCCGAGTTGCAGCGAGTTCTGGTCGCTGGGGAAGGTGAAGCCGCCCCTGTAGTTGAATCGGCCGCGGTAGCGGTCGACGACGCGGCGCATGCCCCGCAGGGCGACGTCGTAGTTGGTGCGGGTGGCGTCGACGTCGGCCGACGAGAACTTGCCGGCGTGCCCTTGGCTAATCGACTTCACCACTTCGACGAAGTCGCTTTCGCCGTCCTTGTCGATGTCGGAAGAACGGCGGACGATCTGCTGGACGCCGCGTTTGGGCGACAGGTCGAGAGTCTGCGAGTTGCCGCCGAAGATGACGATGGAGACGAAATCGGGCAACATGCCGTTTTCGTGGGCCATGAGGACGTTGTGCAGGGCGGCGTCGAGCGGGGTGCCGCGCTGGCCGTCGCGGTTGACGTCGTCGTCTTCGGTAAGCTCGCCGTCGCGATCGACGTCGAGATCTTTGATGGAGAGCATTGTGTCGGAGACGTCGATGGCGATGACGCCGGCCGAGTTCGGATTGCGTAGGGCGAACTGGACGGCGCCGTCGGCCTGAATGAAGCCCTCGCCGGTGCGAAAGTCGTAGCCGACGTCGAAGCCGGGCGTGGTCGGGTCGTCCATGTCGAGGGCGGTGACGGCCATGCCGGCGTAGACCTGGGCGGGAGTGAGGTTCGGGTTGGCGTCGAGCATGAGAGCGGCGACGCCGGCGGCGTGCGGCGCGGCGGCGGAGGTGCCGAAGAACGGATTGAAGCCGGCCACGGTCGTGGAGACGCCGTCGGGCGCCGTGAAAGTCGGCTGGCGACGGATTTCCGGCTCGGGCAGCCGATTGCCGGCGGTGTCGAAGAAGATCGGTGTCTTACCGGCCGACGAGAAGTCTTCGACGATCGCCGGGCTGACGCCGAAGCGCGGCGTCTGCGTCGCCTGGACGGCCGCGATCCCGGCCACGTTGCGGGCGTTCGGGTGGCCGAACGACGTGCTGCTGTTGGTCGGGAAGTCGATGATTTCCACGTCGTCGAAGAAGATGGTCTTGATGAAGCTCGGCGCGGTCCCTTGGAAGAGCGAGAAGATGATGTCGTAGTCTTGCTCGGGCTGATTGCTGTTGTTGATCGCGAGAATCTCGAAGGCGTCGCCGCGGATGTTGTCGGTGATGCCGACGCCGCCTGGGATGACTTGGTTCGACCCCGCCAAGGTTACGAAGACGTCGAGGTCGCCCGTTGCGGCGGCGGCGAAGTTTTGCGTCACCGAGAAGAACGGCTGATCCCATTGCAGAACGAAGGTCACGACGGAGTTGGCCGGGACGCGCACGGTCTGGCGGGTGTCGACGCCCGGGCCGGGATCGAAGTCGTGGAATTGGCCTTCGACGGAGACCAACGGGAGCAGCGAGACGAGCGGTTCCAACGGCGGGTTGGCGACCGGATTGAACTTGGCCTCGTAGGAGTCGGTACCGCTGTTGCCGGCGGCCGAGAAGAACGGCACGCCGCGCTCGACGGCCAAGTCGGCCGACTGGGCGATCACGCCGTCCATGAAGAAGGGCTGCGTGAAGAACCCGATATCGTCGACGACGACGTCGGCGCCGGCGTCGACCAGTTCCTGAATCCCGTTGGCGAAGTCGACCGCCGAAATGAAGGCGGTGCGGAACAGCAGGTCCGAATTGGGCGCCACGTCGAAGATGATCTGCGCCATCGCCCGGCCTTCGTCGCTGCCGCCGGCAAAGTCGAGAAGGACGTTGACGTCGCTGGGCAGGTCGCCGGTCGCAATGTTGTTGGCGTAGGTCGACCCGAAGGCGTTGGTGTCGAAGCTGTCGGAAAGGATGCCGACCGAAACGCCGGTTCCGTCGACGCCGAACCGGCTGCGGGCGACGTCGGCGTTCAACGCCGGATCGCCTTCGCTGGTCACCGCGCCGACGCGGGTGTAGGGCGGGTAGTTGCCCTGCAGCCGGTGCGCCGAACCCAACCCCGCCGCTTCATCGAGCTTGTCGATCGGCAGCCAACCGGCGACCAAACCGCCGCGCGCCGCGATTTCCGTCATCCCGAGGGCCGCGAGATCGGCCTGAAGCGAGGTCGCGCCGGGTTTGGCGGCGACCGTTACGCTCACCTTGTCGCCGCGCATCAATACGCCGTAGTCGTTGACGATGCTGGCGACCGGATCCATCCCTTTCTCGACCGCTGCTTCATACTGGACGTGCAGCGAACCGAGCGAAGTCTCCAGCGCGCCGAAGATTTCGTCGCCGCGTTTCTGGATCAGTTTTTCGATGATCTCGGTCTGCGTCAGCGGGTGTTCGACCGGCGCGACCGGAACGTCGGCGGCCGGGACCGCGCGCTCTTCCAACGCTTCGAGCTTGGCTCGGAAACCCGACGACCCGAAGAGACCGGCGGTCGGACGCGCCGGCCGACGACCGTTGGATTTCGTGTTCGGCTGGCCGCCGGTTTGTTCGGGAGTGGTCATCGTCTGTTCCTTGTTCTGCTGGACGGACCGCCGCGGACGACGGATCTCGCCGACCCCTGTCGAACGAACTCCGCTTCCGCCCACGGCGACGGCCCGCCGTGCGACTGGCGAACAACGAACCGGTCGGCCCCGTTCGGGCGCGGACGCTGCGCGTCCCGCCGTCGGTCCGACTTCTCCGGCGGCGCGACGACGCCCACGGAGCACGGTCGTGATCCGATCGACCGACGGCGGATTTTGGGATGAACCGCCAACCGATCGACTTGTTCCTGTATCGGCCGGCAGGACCGACCGAATTGATGGGAACGCTACAAAGCGACGAAACCGCGCAACTTGTAGAACTGGCGCGTCCGCCCTCTTCGGTTCGAGTGGACGAATCACGCCTCCCTTCCCACGCCTTCCGCGTCGTTTCCTCGGAAGCCGCTCGCCCGCGCCCCACCGAAGAACCGCCGGCGCTTCGCGCCCGACCGGGCTTTTCGTGCCATCGTTGAACTGGGGGACGGCGATGGCGAAACGCGGAAAAAACTCGAAACCGGAACGGGAACCGCCGGTCGACGTCGCGCCGGTCGCCAAGGCGCCAACGCCGGCCCGCGCCGGACGACGTTCCGCGCCACCCGACGCGCCGTCCGCCGGCGCCGAGCCGCCGGTCGCATCGACGACCATCGCTCACGGGTGGGGAAGTCTGTACCGGCAATCGTGGGCGGGAACGATGGTGCGACGCCTTCGGCGCGCCGCCGTCGGCGGCCTGGGCCGGGCCGCGTTGATCGGTGCGGGAAGCGTCTTGGCCGTGTTCGCGTTCGATCGGCTCGACGTGTACGCCCGCGCGTCGGCGGCGAAGCGGTCGGCGCCGTTGGTCGCGTCGGTCAAACCGGATTGGCTGCTCGTCGATCCGATCGCCGCCGCCTTGCAGAAGGCCGCGGGTGAACCGGTCGGCGCCACCGACGACGAAACGTACATCCGCCGGCTCGGGGCCGCGTTGGAGCAGTCGCCATGGCTTTGCGACGCCCGCGTCGCGCGCGGATTTCGGGCGACCACGATCGACGCGAGCTACCGTCGGCCGGTGTTGTTCGTGCCGCGCGGCGGGCGGATCGGCTGTTACGTCGACGGCGCAGCGCGGGTGCTGCCGGCCGACGACGTCGCCCCGGCCGCGCTGCGGCAGTGCCTTACGCTCGACGGCGTGGTGGGCGATCTTCCCCTGGCGGTCGGCCGACCAATCGACGACGCGCGCATCCGCGCGGCTTCCGGCCTGGCCAACCGACTGGAATCGCTGCGAAGCGACGCCGGATTTTCGGTTTTTCACGCCACGGTCGACGCCGCCGGTCGGGTCGCGCTCGACGTCCGCACCAACGGCGGCTCAGTGGTTCGCTGGGGCGTTTGGAATCCCGCCGACCCGGTGGAAGCGGCCTTGGTTGAAGCGAAGATCGACCGGCTGCGACGGTACGTCGACCGTTTCGGCGGCTTGGACTACCCGGCCGGCCCCTACCTGTTCGACCTCGTCGACGCCGACGCGCCGTTTCCGCTGAAGACAGTCGGCCGCTCCTCATTGCAAACGACGACCTTCGAGCGTCGGTAACCGCCGCTGGCCGCGACGGCGTCGACGTTGTTGAATGGCGTCGAAAGGACGGCGTCGGATGACTCAACGCGGCGAACCGATTCAAGGCTTTTTGCCGACCGTTTTCGACCGGCTGGCCGATCCCGACGCCGGCTTGGCGGGACGTCGGCCCGGCTTTTCGCTCGAGCAATTGCTCGCGGCGCTGCGGCGCGACCTGGAAAACCTTCTCAACACGCGGCAGATGGTCGACGAGCGGGTCGAAGACTTTCCCGAACTGCGGCGTTCGGTGTTCAACTACGGCCTTCCCGACGTGGCCAGCCGCAGCGCCGCCAGCGCGGCGCAGCGCGAGGCGTTGGGCCGGATGGTGGAGCTGGTGATCGGCGAGTACGAGCCGCGGCTGCGCGGCGTCCGCGCCAAGCCGCTGGAACCGTTGGAAGGCGACCTGCAGACGGTGCGCTTCGAGATCGAAGCCCGGCTGGAAATGGAACCGAACCCGCAGGTGGCGTTCGCCACGGTCTTGGAACTGACCGGCCACGCCTCGGTGCAAAAGAAGGCGTGACGGCCGATTGAAGAAGTGAAAAATGACCGACGGCCGGCGGAAGATCGCTCTTCCGCCGGCCGTCGCTGTTTTCAGTTCAGCGGGTCGAACCCGCCGGCGGGATGGTCTGAACCGACTCGGTTGCTACAGGTCTTCTTACGGACTTTCTTAGAGTCCGAAGGAGGTCTGCGTGCCAAGTTTTTCTTCCTCTTCTTCAAGGATGATGATGCGGGGGGTGACCAAGAGCAGCAGGCTGCTCGTCACGCGGGCCGACACCGCATTCTTGAAGAGCCGGTTGACGTAGGGCAGCTTGCTCAGCACCGGGGTGCCGAACTCGTTGCGGCCTTCCTGGTGGGTCTTGAGACCGCCCAGAAGGATGGTGCCGCCGTCGGGGACGCTGACGGTCGTTTGAACCGTCGTGATGGAGACGGTCGGCAACTGGATGTTGATCGTCGCCGGTGGGGTGACGATGACGCCGGGGGTGCCG
>JBOFFD010000345.1:0-4780 GCA_051648425.1 Planctomycetia bacterium | reverse complement strand
GCAGCGCGCGCATGCCGCTGCTCAGCGATTCCAGGTCGTTGGTGAACCGGGCCATCAGCTCCGTGGTCCCTTGGTCGCTGTAAGATCCAAGGTCGAGTTTCAGGGTCTTGCGGAAGTATTCATTGCGAAGGTCGAACATCGCCAGGTAGACCACGCTGCTGGCGAGGTACTCCTGCAGGAAGTCGAACACGCCCTTGATCATCACGCCGACCACCGTCAAACCCAGCAGCCACGCCAAGGTGGTGAAGCTGTCGGACGGCGTGAAGCGGACGAGCGTCGGACGGGCCCAGACGTACCAGTTCAGCGACGATTGCCGCGACGCGAGTTGGCTTTCCCGGCGTTCGCGTCGCTGGGTCCGTTCGGCGCGGACGGCGGCCGAGTCGGCGTCGCGGATTTCGCCGTCGATGCGGGCGATCTCCTCCTTCAACTCGACGATCTTCGTTTCGTGGTGTTGAATCGAGTCGTCGACCCAGCCGACCAGCGTTTGATTCTGCAACAGGACGTTGAGGACCGGATACAGCGCGCTGATGTTGGCTCCCCAGAAAAGCGCGACGACCAAGGCGCACAGAATCGACGCCGTCATCCGGCGCCAATAGGGGAGGGCGTATCGAAGCGCCCGCATGTAGTTGGTCATCGTGCGGCTGGTCCTTGGCCGTTGCGCTGCCCGCCGATCGTCGCGGCGTCGCGGATGTCGAAGAACGCGGCGTCGGTCGACCGGCGTCCGCGCGGCGGGGGGGCTTCCCACGGTTCGACGCCCATAGCACACTTGCGCCGAATATCGCAAGAGGACCTGCCGGCGATTGAATCGCTTGGCGACGGCGGAATCTTGCGGCGAATCGCGGTTCGTGGTAAGACGGATCGCCGGTCAGGTCCATCGACGCCGACGGCCGACCGGAGACCCGGAACTTACAGGGAGTGATTTCTCTGGCTTTTCACCGGTTTCGTAGCTCCGCGTTCGCCCTGCCCGCAGCCGTGGCGGTCGCGGCCGTCGTAGCGGCCGCCGCGGTACCGATCCATCGTTTCTGTATCCCGCACCGCGCCGCCGTCGCCGGTTCGGACGGCGCCTTCGTGGCGGTTCAGGGCGACAGCCCAAGTCAAGTCGCCGCCGCCGCGGCGCAGCTTAAGGTTGAACTGAGTCGGCAGTCGTCGTTTTTCACCGGGGCGACGAACGTGTCGCGGCCGTCGCCCACGCTCTACGGCGCGACGCTCGATTCCCTGCACGAAATCGACCAGACGCTACACGTCCTGCGGTCCATCGACGATTCGTCGCGCGGCGGCTCAGCGAACGCCGTCCTCGAGCGAGCCGTCGGCGAGCAACTGACGGAGGCCGTCGCCGTCGGTTTCGCCGAGAACCTTATCTCCGGCGGAAACTATCGGTCGCCGTGGACGGATTTCTTGCCCTTCGTCGCATCGAACCCGCGCGAACGTTTTTCGCCGACGGTCCGCTTCGTCAAAGTTCGGCTTCGGGAAACGGCGACGGAGGTGATTCCGTATCGGTTGGCGGCCGAACGGCTTCGAGCGACCGTCGATCGGGTCCGCATCCTCTTTCCCGGCGTGCGAATCGAGGCGGGCGGGCTAGGACCGGCCGCCGTCGAGAACTGGGAAAAGACCAGGAAGTCCGCAGTCGTCGTTGGCTTCTCGCTTTGCGTCACCGCGCTGACGGCGGCCGTCGTATTCCCTCGCCGTCGGAAGACGTTCGTCGTTCTCGCGGTCATTTCCGGGCTGAGCGGCGCTACGGCCGGCCTTCTCGCCGACGCCCTATCACCCGGCGCCGTCTACGGCCTCCTTCTTCTTCCCACGTTCGCCGTCACCCTGGAGATCGTCTTCGGCGGAGGGGCCGAAAAAGCGTTCGATCGCGGCGACGCCTTCCGTTTGCTCTTTCATCGACGACAAATCGTCAACCCCTGGCCGGCGGCCGTCGTCGCCGCCGCGGCGGCCTGCTGGACGATTCTCGTTGTCTGGGTTCCACCCGACGTCCGACGTCTCGACCCGCTCTTCGTCGCCGACCTCGCCAGTCCGTCCGAGAGCGAAGAAGCCGAGAAAATCCATCGAAAAGTCCTTGGTTGCAGCTCCACGCCCTTCGTCGTCGTCGCCGATTCCCAGTTGCAGTCGGCGGAGCTTTCAACTCGATTGCAAGCGGCGGCCGGGGTCGGCGCCGTCGTCGATTCTTCGGGGGGACTTCCCCTCGACCGCGAAGTCAAACGTTCGGCGATCGAGCGGATCGGCGAAACGTTGGGTTCGATGTCGCAAAAGGAATTCTCGGCGAGCCTCTTCGACGTCGATTCGCCGTCGTACCTGCTGGATTTCGTTCCCGGATCAAAAAACCAACTGCTGGAGACCGCGAAGGCGGTCTTACGCCGATCGACGATCGAGGAACAACGTCGCCGGGCGGCTTCGTACCACGCGCTCTGTTTGCAGGACTTGCAGCGCCGGTTGGACCGGTTGCGCGCGGCCGTTTCGTCGCGGTCGAGCGCCGGCGAAGCTCCCGTCGTTTCAAACCAGGGTTGGCGCATCGAAGTCTACCCAAGCGCCGACCGTTGTTCACGGAAGGACCTCGAGCGGTTGGCCGAGAATCTTGCGGCGATCGCGCCTAAAATCGAAGGCCCGCTTGTTGCGGCGGTCGAATCGACCGAACGGGTTCGCCCGTGGTTGCTCGGGGTGTTGGCGGTCTCGTTGGTCGCGGCGTTTCTTAAACTTGCGATGACGACCGAACCGACGGTGACCGTGGCGGGCGGTTTCGCGGCCGTCTGGCTTGGCGCCGCGGCCCCGGCGGCAGCGATGATTCCGCTGTCGTTGGGTAACAGCGACTTGTTCGGCTTGGCCCTCGGATCGTTGGTCGCGGGAGGGGTGATTTCGCGTTGCTGGAACCGCCGGCGCAAGGCGCCGCGTTCCCTGGAATTAGCGGGGATGTACCTAGCGGCGAGCGGCGTATTGGCCTTGCTGGGTCCGCCGGAGACCGCCGGGACGGCGGTCTGGTCGGCGCTCGCAGTGTCGGTCGCTTTGGCCGCCGATCGATTCGTCCGCGAAAAAGCAACCAATCGTCCGGAGCGACGAACGCCCGGAAACCACGTCGAACCGCCGGCGTCGACCCTAGTGTTCCGCACGGCGGGTTAGCCGTCGCCAGGGGTCAGCCGGGCGGGCCTTCCGTGACGATCGCTTTGCCGTCGGGGCCGATGGTTGGAAGGTTGACGCCGCGCTGCGTCCAAACGACGTCGTTCTTCTTGGTCGTCGTCATTTCTTTAATCGCGAAGACGCCGTCTTTCTTTGCGAACTCGGCTTCGGCTTTGGTCAGCGTGCCAATGCCGTCTTGTGAAATGTTCACGCCGAAGATGGCGATTTTGGCGTTGGGCGGAAGCGGCGTTTCCTTCAAGACCAAGGCGAATCGCGTTCCGTCAACTTTGTTGTCGGCGTCGATTTCGGCGACCAACGACCCCGGAACCAGCGCCGGCGGAAGCCGGGGGTGCATTTCGACGGCCAACCGATACAGCGGCATGCCGGCGGGCGTGCCGAAGATGGCCAAGTCGCCTTTGCGCTCGAACTTGGCCCCGTTGAGATTCCCCAAGATGGAGTTCACGACGAAGCTGCGGGTGATGTTCGGGCAATGATCCGTGATGAACTGAAAACCGAGCGGCCCCAGGTTGGTGTCGACGCCCACGATGTAGCCGATCCGTGCGCCGGCGTTCCCTTCGTCCAGTTTGGCGAAGATCGTTTCCGCCCATGCCTGCCGAATCTTCTCAAGTTTCGCCTTGGCGGCGTCGTCCAAGCCGTCGACGGGGATCGTCGCCTTGTCGAACGGTTGGTGGATGTAGTCGAAACCTTTCTGCTGGTCCGGAGTCAGTTTGTTGATGAGCGCCACGTCGGCGTCGGCCTTTTCATCAACGTTCGACAGCCCGCCGCTGGCGCCTTTGCCTTTCGGCAGCACCTGCGGGCCGCAGCCGACCGCCGCCGCCGCCGTCCAGAGAAAACCGCGTCGACCCGCTCGCCGTTGCCGCATCGCCACTCCGCCTTCCTGCGTTCCCTCGGTCGCCGACCGCTCGGTTCGACGCGCCGCCTCGCCAGGAAGGGCCGTCGATCAAAGAAACTGTACCGAGTCGATCAACCGCCGGCCAGCCGTCGACGGCATGGCGCCGGGGGTACGACCGTCTTACGACAGGATGGCGTGGATCGGTTCGCCGAATTCCATCTCCAGTCGTTTTCGACCCGGAAGTTGCAGCGATTTGTGATCGACGCCCAGTTGGTGAAGGATCGTCGCGTGTAGGTCGGTGACATAGTGGCGGTCTTCGACGGCGTGGAAGCCGAGCTCGTCGGTCGCGCCGTGGACGACGCCCCCCTTGACGCCGCCGCCAGCCAGCCAAATCGTGAAACCGTAGGGGTGGTGGTCGCGGCCGTCGGAGCCTTGCGCGCCGGGCGTGCGACCGAACTCCGTACACCAAACGACGATGGTTTCATCCAGCAGGCCGCGCTGTTTCAAGTCTTTCAACAGGCCGCCGATTGGTTGGTCGACTTCGTGACACAGGCGGGTGTGGTTGGCGCGTAGCCCGCCGTGGGCGTCCCACGAGCCGGCGCCGCCGTTCGATCCGTGGTAGACCTGCACGAAGCGGACGCCGCGTTCCACCATCCGACGGGCCGACAGGCAAAGCTCGCCGAACGGCCGGGCGACCGGGTCGTCGAAGCCGTACAGCGACCGCACCGGCGCCGGCTCGTCGTCGAACCGCACGACTTCCGGCACCGACGTCTGCATTCGGTAGGCCAACTCGTAGCTTTTGATGCGGGCTTCCAG
>JBOFFD010000344.1:0-2065 GCA_051648425.1 Planctomycetia bacterium | reverse complement strand
TCGGTGACGAAGGCGGTGACCAATTCCCCCGGCGTGACGTCGAACGCCGGGTTGTAGACGGCGACGTCGTCGGGGGCGGTTTGGCGACCGAAGCCGTGCGTGATTTCGCGCGGGTTGCGTTCCTCGATCGGAATGCCGGCGCCGTCGGCCAGCGTTAGATCGAACGTGCTGCTCGGGGCGGCGACGTAGAACGGCACGCCGTGCGCCTTCGCGGCCACCGCCACGCCGTAGGTGCCGATCTTGTTGGCGGTGTCGCCGTTGGCGGCGATGCGGTCGGCCCCGACGATCACCGCCTGCACTTTCTTTTCGCGCATGACCAGTGCCGCCATGTTGTCGCAAATAAGCGTGGCCGGCACGCCGCGCTGTTTCAGTTCCCACGCCGTCAACCGACTGCCTTGCAGCAGCGGGCGGGTTTCGTCGACGTAGGCGTGGATGTTCCGCCCGGCCGCGTGCGCGTGGAAGATCACGGAAAGCGCGGTGCCGAAGTCGGCGGTCGCCAGCGCGCCGGTGTTGCAGTGGGTCAGAACGCCGGCGCCGATCGGCATCAGTTCGGCGCCATGCCGACCGATGGCGATGCACATGGCGCGGTCTTCGGCGCGGATGGCGTGGGCTTCGGCGAGCAGGGCGGCGACCGATTCCGCGGGGCCGGCGGCCGCGGCCGTCAAGCGGTCGAGCGCCCGGCCCATGCGGTCGAGCGCCCAAAACAGGTTGACGGCGGTCGGCCGGCTGCTGCGCAGGTAGTCGGCCGTCTGCCGCACGGCGGCGGCGAAGCCGGGGGCGTCGGTCGCCAACTGTGCTCCCAAAACGACGCCGTACGCCGCCGCGATGCCGATGGCCGGGGCGCCGCGCACCCGCAGTTCCCGAATCGCCTCCCAGACCATCGGCGGGTCGACGCAGTCGAGGTGCACGAGTTCGGTGGGCAGCTTGGTCTGATCGATGAGTCGCAAGTGGCCGTCGGCCCCGCCGATCCACTCGATCGCCAACGGACCGACGGAGTCCAACGGCGCGGCGGTCGTTGGCGGAACGGATGACGGCTCGGTCGGCTTGCTCATCGGCGGGAAACTCCTCGACGAAACGGAAATCAGAAACGCGCAGTTCTTCAACGTCGGAACCGAAGACCTCGAATGTAGGGCGGAACTCCGGTCCGCCCAGGAGCAGCGAGGGGACGGACGTCGGTTCTTTCCCCGCGGTCGGAAAGGAGGTTCGCCCCAGCGCTCCTCCTTGGCGGACCAGCGTTCCGCCCTCCATTCGATCTCCCGTCCCAACGGCGGACGGAAGCAATGGTACTCGAACGCGCAACGGACGCTACACCCAGCCGGAGGCATTGTACGAACCGACGGGGGAAATCCGCCGGAGGGGTTTCGGTCGAGGCGCCGTTGAACATCGGCGGGTCAACCGTCCAAACAAGATGTCTTCGTTAGCCGCCGCTTTCCTCAGCGGCGCGTCCGATCTATGCCGAGCGCCGCCGTCGAAGGACGAAGACGCGCCGCTGAGGAAAGCGGCGGCTCACGAGACGGCCCTGCCTACTGACGGCGGCTCACATCGGTTGGGCGGTGGTCGGGGGCGGCTTGTCAGTTTGGCAGGCGGCGCGGGGGCGGCGCGGGCGGGCTCGCCAAAAAAGCAGCCGCCGCCATTTTTACATAAGACGCAAGTCATTCTCCAAATGAATCTTACGGCGACGCAATCTCCCGGCATGGTTTCTGCTTTGAAGTCGGGGGCAACCGTTCGAGGGTCCGGAGGCCGAAGGCGCCTTCCCGCGAGAATGCCGTCGACCGTGAAGGCATTCCGCCGGGGTGGAGCGTCCGCCCGGCCCGTCGCCGCTTACAGGCGCGGAAAAGTACCGGTTACGATCAACGTCGGCAATTACGAGAGGATAGACCACGCATGGGCGCCAAGCAGATTGCGTTTGACCAGGAAGCCCGCGAAGCGATGCGTCGCGGGGTGGCGAAGCTGGCCCGCGCGGTGCGCGTGACCCTCGGTCCCAAGGGCCGCAACGTCATTCTCGAAAAGAGCTTCGGCTCGCCGCTGGTCACCAAGGACGGCGTCACCGTCGCCAAGGAGATCG
>JBOFFD010000343.1:0-2451 GCA_051648425.1 Planctomycetia bacterium | reverse complement strand
TGGATTTCGTTCGACGCCAACCGTTCGATCGCCCAGTTGCAAAGGAACTGCGCCTGCTTGTGCGAGCAGGTCGGTTGCAGGCCGCGCACCAGCGGCGACCCGACCGACGGCGCCGTCACCACCGGCCCGCCGTTCGCGGCCAACGACCGGATGAAGTCGCGGCTGGCGACGTCCGGCGCTTCCTTGTACGGTTTCACGACGTCGCGGCCGAGCGACGCCGAACAAAGCCCGGCCGCCGCGACCACGCCCGCCGTCCCCAACCGAAAACCGGTCGTCGCCGAGCATCGACTCAGAAGAAAGGCGACGCCCGCCCCCGCCGTCAGACAGATCGACGGCGCCAGGTACTGCACCACCCGTTCCCCGCCGCCGTAGGGGTATCGGCCCAAAACGGCCGCCGCCAGCCCGACCGCGAACGGCGCCGCCAACAGCGCCGCCAGTCCCGGCTGTCGTCGCGTCGCCCCTAGGCCGAGCGCCAACGCCGCGAAGCCGGCCGCCGCCAGCAGCGTCGTCGCGGCGCTGCCGCCGTTTCGGCCGCCGATCGGGTAGGCGAACATGAACCCGGTGTGCGTCTCCAACAGCCAGCCCGGCACCTTCCACGGCTCGCCCAGCGGCGGGAAGCCGTCGGTCCACCACGAGGTCAAGGCGTCGCCGCTGGCGTGGAACGTCACGGCGAACATGCACCAGAGCAGCGTTAGAAAGGTGACGCCGACGGCCGTGCCGAAAAGGACGTACGCCGGCAGGCTCCGCCGCGAGTGACACACGAACGGCAGCAGCGCCGCCGCCACGCCGCCCGCCACGAAGACCGCCGGAAACGACAGCATCAGCAGCGCCGGCGCGATCGCCGCCGCCAGATACAGCCAATAGCGGTTTCGGCCGCGCAGCCACTCGGCCCCGCACCAAAGCAGCAGGACCGACGCTAGGACGTCGGTAGCGTACGGTTTCACTTCGACGGCGTGACGAATCGGGTAGTGGGCGGCCGCTAAGAACGCGACGGCCGCCGCCTGTCCCGCCGGCGGCAGCGCGAGCTGCGTCAACCGCCAAAATACAACGAGCGCCGCCAAGCTGGCGACGAGCGGAAACAATCGCAGCGACGCTTCATTGAAACCCAGCGTTTCGACGACCGCCCGTTCGATCCACAGAAACAACGGCGGCGCCACCTGCCAGAAGTCGAGCGGCCCGACGAGGTCGACGTAGTCGCGCCGCCACAGGTTGACGGCCAGCATCGCCTCGTCGCCCCAAAGCGGAAAATCAACCGCCCACCGGCCGACACGAGCCGCCGCGCCAAGAGCCAGCAGTAAGACCGCGCCGCGAAACGCCCAGCGTGAATCCACGGACGACGATTCAAGCGGCGGGACGCTGGTCATGGGCGACTCCTGATGCATGAGCCGGAGGGGCCACCCCCCGGCGGCGGGGGTATACATCCCCCCGACGGACGGGTCAACGCCGCCGTAGCATAGGCGTTCCGCCTGCAAAGCTTGTGGTGCGGGCGTCCCGCCCAATGGTGCTTACTTTAGACTACAAAGGAATGTCTGTCGGGCTTCAAATGCTATTTCGAGGCCGAAATGGGTGCTGAAACGGCTGTAAACCGCCATCTCAGGCCCCCGAATCGTTCTGACGAAAACTAAAGTAAGTGCCATTGGGCGTCCCGCCTGCAAGAGCCGACAACCTGCCGGCACTAAGATGGTTCGTGCAGGCGGGACGCCCACACCACAAAGGACATGCAGACGGGACGTCCGCACCACAAGAACGGCGGGCGGTCTACTCCGCCGACGGAAAGCCGCTAGTCATCGTTCGACGCCGCCGCCGAACACACGATCAGGAACCCCCCGCAGAATGACCTCCCCGCCGCCGACGGATTCGACCGAACCGCAACGAACGGACGCCGTCGGCAAAACGTCGTGGACGAAGCGCGTCAAGCAAGGGGTGCAGCTCCTTCTCTTGGTCGCGACGAGTGGGGCGGTGGCTCGGCAGGCGTGGCTGGCGTGGAACGAAGCGGGCGACGCCCCGTTCGCGGTGGCGCCGGGTTGGATCGCCGTCGCCGGCGGTCTGTACGCCGTCGGTCTAATCTTTTGGGGCGTTTCCTGGCGGCTGGCGCTGGTCGATCGTGGATCGGCCACGCCGTTCGCGGCGACCATCGGCGTCTACTTGTTCAGCCACCTTGGCAAGTACGTCCCCGGCAAGGCGATGGTGGTGCTGCTGCGCGTCGATTGGATGGGACGCCTTTTCGACGTCGGCGCCGCGCGGACGACGGCGGCCAGCCTCTACGAAACGCTGGCGACGATGGGCGCGGGGGCGCTAGTCGCGGGTGGACTGCTGCTCGCGCTGCACGGATCGGCCGCGCCGCCGGACGGGTCGGCGAGTTGGTCGCTGCGCGCGCCGACGGCCGGCGGCGCCTTGCTGTTGGCGACGGCGTTCGGCGTCGCGCTGGCGCCGCCGGTCTTCCTGCGGGCG
>JBOFFD010000342.1:0-2008 GCA_051648425.1 Planctomycetia bacterium | reverse complement strand
CTATCGACGCCGGCCCGTTGTCACGCTTCATCGGGCGTTCTACGTTGACGACCAAGGTTTCGCCGATCGTTTCCGTTCCGTTTCGATGGACGACGCCGGCGGACCGACGGACCAGCGAGAACAACGATGAGCAGCGTCTCGAACGCGGCGGCGGCGGTCGGCCTTCGCACCGGCGGCCTCCTTCTTCCCTGCCTTATCTCCTTCTACAGCGGCTTCTGCATCATGCTCATCGAGCTGGTCGCCGGCCGGCGCACCTGCGGCTACATCGGCAACTCGCTTTACACTTGGACCACCGTCATCGGCGTCATTCTCGCCGGCATCACCATCGGCAACTACATCGGCGGCCTCTTGGCCGACCGCTACGAACCGAAAAAACTCGTCGCCGTGCTGTTCGGCGTCGCCTCGTTCGCCACCTTTTCCATCTTGTGGTTGGTCGACCTCCTCGGGAACGCCACCGCAGGTTGGATCGAGACCGACGAACAGTGGACGCTGCGGATCCTGGTGGTCATCATCGGAGCCTTCTTAGTGCCGGGGACGGCGCTTGGAACGATCAGTCCGGCGATCGCCAAGTGGGCGCTCGACAACGGCTTCGCCTCGGGACGCACCGTCGGCAGCATTTATTCGGCCAACGCCGTCGGCAGCATCGTCGGCACCTTCGTCACCGGCTTCTATCTGAACGCCTGGTTCCCGGTGAGCGTGATCTTAAGCATCGGCGGCTTCGGGCTGTTGGCGGCGTCGGTGCTGTTCCTGCCGTTCATCGTCTTAGATCGGTCGCCGAAAAATGAACCGACGCCCGCCCGCCCCGCTGCGTCGTACGACCGCGTCGCGCGCGGCAGCCTGCTCGTTCCCGGTCTGTTGGTCTTCATCAGCGGTTTCTGCGTCATGCTGGTGGAGATCATCGCCAGTCGGCTCGTCGCCGGCCACATCGGCCAATCGCTGTACACCTGGACCAGCGTCATCGGCGTCATTCTCGGCGGCATCAGCGTCGGCAACTGGTTGGGCGGCGTCCTGGCCGACCGCTTCCCGTCGCGGCCCTTGGTCGGCGTGTTGTTCTTCGTGTCGTCGGTGCTGACGATGACGGTGCTCGTTTCACACCAAGTGGTCGCCAACGCCACCGCCGAGTGGATGGGCGAAACCAGTTGGGCCACCCGCGTTCTCACCGTGGTTTTCGTCGCCTTCTTCTTCCCGTCGGCGGCGCTCGGCACCATCAGCCCGGCGGTGGCGAAATGGGCGCTCGACTACGGCTACGCCGCCGGTCGCACCGTAGGCACGATCTACGCTTGGAACACCTGGGGCAGCATCTGCGGCACCTTCTGCACCGGCTTCTTTCTGATTTCCATGTTCTATTGCAGCAAACTACTCACCACCGCCAGCCTGGGGCTGGCCCTGATCGCAACGTGGTTCTTGCTTTCGTCGGGTCGGTTCCTGCCCGGCTTGACCGCCGGTCTGTGGTCGGCCGCCGCCTCGTTCGCCGTCTACCTGGCGATCCTGCCGGCGGCTAAGTTCGAAGAAGTCGTTCTGACGCTGTTTCCGGTCCCGGAAGTGCAAGCCGAGGAGCTGACGTACAAGGACGAAGGCGCGAAGGGCGAATTGGTCGTCCCGAAGGAATCGGATCTGAAACGTACGTGTGAGAAACGGGAGCGCGAGCGGCTGCGGTTCGCCGCCGGCCTGCTCTGCCGCAACGAGGAAGTGAATCTTTACGACCAGTACAACTTCCGCGACGACTTCCAGTTCTACGACGAATCGAACTATTACACGATTCAAGTCAGCGAGGAAACCGTCGAGTCGAACCTGCTCGACGATTTCGAGATCGGCTCCAACGGCGAGCCGACGAAGAACGAGAGCGATCGCTACATCCCCCGGCAGCGACTCGTCCGCCAGTTGATCCTCGACGCCCTCATCCACGGCTACGTCGACATGCAGGACCACAAATACCTCCACTACGAGTACGAACATCTTTACGCCAGCGTGTCGCACCGACTGTTGCGCGCCCATCAAAAGAAAAATG
>JBOFFD010000341.1:0-11776 GCA_051648425.1 Planctomycetia bacterium | reverse complement strand
CGTCGGAATAGCCGCGCGGATCTTGATACTCGTCTTGCACGATGCACCTCCCGGTGTTGAACCCCGCTCGCCGCGAAGTATTATAGGAAACCGGTCGCGATCGAAAACTTACCGACTTACATCCGTGCCGGCGTAATATATCGCCGAACGTCCCGCCGCTGGAAACGGACGAAGCATGGAAAGTCGTCGTCGACTACGCCGCCGGATGTTCGGAAGAATGGCCGAGGGAGCACTGGCCGTATTTCGCCAGAGCGACGGCGAGACGAAAGTTCTCGAGCACTTTGCATCCGCGAACCGCTGCGAATACCACGCCTTGAGAGTGACCATCGACCGGCCGCTGCATCGGGCGAGCTTGACCGCGGCGACGGTGCCGTCCCCTTCGGATCAAACGAGCCGAAACCTAACGACCGCCGGAACGCAGACCCGCTTTTCAGGCCGCCGGCGGAAGAACTCGACGACCTTGAGGAGGACGGACCAGACCTGAAGAGAGGGGAAGCGAATGGCTCGTGTAGGACTCGAACCTACAACCTGGCGATTAAGAGTCGCATGCTCTGCCATTGAGCTAACGAGCCGATGTTGCGGCTTCCCACTCGGAACGGCCGAGCCTGGCGTCAGGAATCCTGACGGCAGGGCCGGCGGCGTCGCGGCTGGGTCGAAACCTCTTCCGCGAGCGTACCATTTCTATACCTGGATCGGCCCAAGGTCCAGTCCTCCGTGAAGAATTCATCGGGCCGATCGGCGAAAAGCGGTTCGGGGCGGTTGCACCGGGCGGTTCGACGGGCGGTTCGACCGGCCGGGGGGGCGGCGGCGAACGCCTACCGGATTGACCCCCGCGCCCCGTCCCTCTACCGTAAAGCTTGCAGCGGTCCACCGATTCGACGTCGCCGGCGCGGCGGCCATCCCCTTCGCCCCGCCGGACGACGCTTCTCGTTCCGCGGGCCGTTCCATAGACCGCCGACCGACAGGATGAGACGATGACCCGCATCGACGTCTACGACACCACGCTCCGCGACGGCAGCCAAGGCGAGGGGGTGAACTTCTCCCTCTACGACAAACTGCTCGTCACGGAGAAGCTCGACGAACTAGGCGTCGACTTCATTGAAGGCGGCTACCCGCTCTCCAATCCGAAAGACTTCCAATACTTCGCCGAGGTTCGCGGACTGCGCCTCAAACACGCGGCCGTCTGCGCCTTCGGGATGACCCGGCGGCGCGGGGTCGTCGCCTCGGAAGACGTCGGTCTGAAGGCGCTCGTCGACGCCCGCACGTCCGTGGTCACCATCGTCGGAAAGACGTGGGACTTGCACGTCACCGAAGTATTGCGGGTCGACCTGGCCGAGAACCTGGCGATGATCGCCGACTCGGTGGCGTTCTGCAAGGCCCAGGGTCTGCGCGTCTTTTATGACGCCGAGCATTTCTTCGACGGCCTGAAGGCCAACCGCGACTACGCCCTGGCGACGATCCGGGCCGCGCGGGCGGCGGGCGCCGAGTGCGTCGTGCTGTGCGACACCAACGGCGGCAGCCTGCCCGACTGGATCGCCGAGGCGACCGCCGCGGCCCACGCGGCCGTCGGCGCCGGGCTGGGCATCCACTGCCACAACGATGGCGACGTGGCGACGGCGAACACGCTGAAGGCGGTCGAATTCGGCGCCACGCAAGTTCAGGGCACGATCAACGGCATCGGCGAGCGGTGCGGCAATACCGACCTCATTCCGGTCGTCTGCAACCTCGTCTTAAAGAAGGGGTACGCGGCGCTGGGCGACGACAAGCTGAGCCGACTGACGGATGTTTCGCGGTTCGTCTACGAGACGGCGAACATGAACTTCCGCTCGGGGCAGCCGTTCGTCGGCGCCAGCGCGTTCGCCCACAAGGGCGGCATGCACGTCCACGCGGTGGAACGGATCAGTTCCAGCTACGAACACATCGAACCGACGGTGGTGGGCAACCGCCGGCGGGTGCTCATCAGCGAGTTGGCGGGGCAGTCGAACGTGCTAGCGCTGGGCCGGGGCAAGCACGCGCTGTCGCGCGAGCAGGCGGTGCGGGTGCTGGGGATGGTGCAAGACTTGGAGAACGAAGGCTACCAGTTCGAGGCGGCCGAGGCGTCGTTCGACCTGCTGGTGCGACGGGAGGTCGGCACGTACCGGTCGTTCTTCGAGCCGATCAGCCTGCGGACTTCGGTAGAGGTCGACGGCCGCCAGGAAACGCCGACGACCCAGGCGACGGTGAAGCTGAAGATCGGCGACCGCACCGAATTGACGGTGGCCGAGGGCGACGGACCCGTCCACGCACTCGACGCCGCGCTGCGGCGGGCGTTGGAGCCGTCGTATCCGGTGCTCGCCGACCTGCATCTGGTCGACTTCAAGGTACGGGTGGTGAACGCGGGGGCGGGCACGGCGGCGCGGGTGCGGGTGACGATCGAAAGCCGCGATCAGACCGACGTCTGGGGGACGGTGGGCGTCCACGAAAACATCATTCAGGCCAGCTACAAGGCGCTGGTCGACAGCATCGAGTACAAGCTGCACAAGGAAGCGGCCAAGGAAGCGGCCGTCGCGGAAGCGGCCAAGGAAGCGGCCGTCGCGGAAGCGGCCGTCGCGGAAGCGGCCGTCGCGGAAGCGGCCGTCGCGGAAGCGGCCGTCGTGGAAGCGGCCGTCGTGGAAGCGGTCGTCGTGGAAGCGGTCGTCGTGGAAAAGGTCGCCGTCGGTGGTTGATCCGAACAATGAGGCCGGACCGGCGAAGCCGCTCGTCGGCGTGATAATGGGGTCGACCTCCGACTGGGAGACGATGCGGCACACGGCCGAGACGTTGGAAACGCTGGGCGTGCCGTTCGAGGTGCGGGTGGTGTCGGCCCATCGGACGCCCGACCTGCTGTTCGAGTACGCGGCGTCGGCCGAGGGGCGGGGGTTGGAAATCGTCATCGCCGGGGCGGGGGGAGCCGCCCACCTGCCGGGGATGTGCGCCGCCAAAACCGTGCTGCCGGTCTTAGGCGTGCCGGTGGAGTCTAAGATCTTGCGCGGGGTCGATTCACTGCTTTCAATCGTTCAGATGCCGGCGGGGATGCCGGTCGGCACGCTGGCGGTGGGCAAGGCCGGCGCCATCAACGCGGCGCTGTTGGCGGCGGCGATGTTGGGGGCGAAACACCCGACCGTTCGCGCCGCGGTGGCGGCCTATCGGGAACGACAAACCGCCGCCGTGCTGGCGCAGTCCGACCCGCGCCTGCCGCCAACCGAAGCCGCGTCGGAGAAAACATCGTGACCGGCGGTCCGTCGAACGGCGAGCAGCCGATCGAACGGTCGATCGTTCGGCCGGTGATCGGCGTCTTGGGCGGCGGCCAGCTCGGCCGAATGCTGGCGCTGGCCGGTAGCGCGATGGGCTTCCGCTTCCGGATCTACGAAGCGGCGGGCGAGGCGCCGGCGGGCCAGGTCGCGCCGATCTACCGCGGCGCTTGGGACGACGAAGCCGCCCTGGCGACCTTCGCCGACGGCGTGAACGTCGTCACCTACGAGTTTGAAAACGTACCGGTGGCGACCGCCCGTTTTCTGGCGGCGAAAGTCCCCGTCCATCCGCCGCCCGACGCCCTGGCGGCCGCCCAGGATCGGCTGCACGAGAAAACCCTTTTCCAACGGCTTGAGATTCCCGGTCCTGGTTTCCGCGACGCTTCGGACGCCGATTCGCTGGAGCGGGCGATCCGCGAGCTGAGCGGCGCCGGCGCCCGGCCGGTGGTCGTGAAGACCCGGCGCGGCGGCTACGACGGCAAGGGGCAGGCGGTCGTCCAGCCGGGCGACGGTCGGTCGACGGCCGACGTTTGGTCGGCGCTCGGCGGGGTGCCGCTCTTGGTCGAGGAATGGATTCCGTTCGACGGCGAGGCGTCGATCGTGGCGGCGCGCGGCGTCGACGGCGACGTCCGCTTCTACCCGCTGACGCAGAACCTGCATCGCGGCGGCATTCTGCGGCGCTCGGTCGCCCCCGCGCCGCTCGCCACGCCCGCGCTGCAAGCCGCCGCCGAGGCGTACGCCGCCCGCGTCGCCGACGCCCTGCGGTACGTCGGCGTCTTCGCCATCGAGTTCTTCGTCCGCGACGGCGCCCTCTTAGTGAACGAGATGGCGCCGCGCGTCCACAACTCCGGCCACTGGACCATTGAAGGGGCGGAAACCAGTCAGTTCGAGAACCACGTGCGGGCGGTGGTCGGCCTGCCGCTGGGGTCGACGGCGATGGTCGGCCGGGCGGGCTTGGTCAACCTGATCGGCCGTTTCCCGGACCGCCGCCGAGCGCTGGAAACCCCCGGCGCCCACTGGCACGACTACGGCAAAGCCGAGCGCCCCGGCCGAAAGGTCGGCCACGTAACGCTGCGCTGCCTGGACGCCGACGCGACGACCTTCGACGAACGCCTGCAACGCCTGCAACAATGGGCGGCCGACGCGGAGGGGTCGTGAAAGCTAAGAGCCGGCCTTAGTCCATCCGTCGCTATTCCGGCGCGTCGGATCCCAGAGGTTCGACGGCCGGGCTCGTCCAGCCCGGCGAGTTCGTGGACTTGGCTGCGGAAAGGCCCGTCCGGTCAGATCGCGGCTGTCGTGCGGGCGTTTGAACGCTTCGGTCGCAGTCAGTTCGGCGCTGCGGGCAATGCGCTTTCCGCGATTCGGGCGCTTTGCTTCAGGAATTCGTCGCTGAAGTCCTTGGACAGCCCAAGGTCGCCTCGGATCGACTTCAGGAAGTTCAGCGTACCGATGATCGCTCCGGCGGCGTGCGGCTTAAGTGAAACCGACGAGGCTCCGGCGAGCGTACGGAAGTCGCCGGCATTCTGGAATCGGTCCATCCCGAGTTTCGCTGCCAAGTTGTGTGGGCGGGCAAGTGCGACCAAGTCGTTCATGAAAGCGTTTTCCTGCCGACCGCCGCCGCCGTTGGCGACGCGCAAGCCGAGCGGCCATGCCGGCGACGGCGAGGCGAGCGAGTAAACGCGGATGTTCTGGAGCACGGCCGAACCGAAGACGTCTTCGAGTACGAACAAGGCGTTCGACGTAATCAGGTTTCCTTGGCTGTGCGCGATGATGTACTGCCGTTGCCGTTTATTGCGGACCAGCACCTTGAAAAGCTCCAAGGTGGCCTTGTTCCAGACCTTGTACTCTTTTTCCAAACGGCTTAGGAACTCCGGAATCTTATCGTCGGGAACCTTGGCCGGTTTGTTCAGATTCTCCGCGGACCCTAAGCGGGCCTTCACATTCTGCACATAGTCGCGAACGCATTGCCCGAGGTCGGCGATCATGCCTGCACGGCCGACGCCGGTCGTCATGTTATAGACGCCCCAAACCGGACGCTCGATCAATATCGACAGATAGGCCGCCGTGCGGGCGTGTTCCCGACCGACCACTTGGATGCCGTTGACGAAATAAACGCGGGGCGCGTCGATCAGAGATCCGGTCAGATTGTAAACATTGACTTCGCCGTCGCGGACGGGGATGACTGGGGTCACTGATAGTCTCTCCTAATAAGATCGAGTGCGGCTCGAACCAGTGGAATCGTCGCGGCGTCGGTTGAGACCGGCCCCTGGTTCGCCGAACGACCAAGCTTGCCTGTGGGCGCCGGCTTTGCGGTTTCGGAAGGCGAAACGGTTCGGGCGTTGCGTTCCCGCATGCTACGTATGCAGACCGCTGCGACCCGCCGGACGGGGTGCTACCTATGAATCGGCGGGTGCTTGCTCTCGCGGGTCTTGCGCGTCGGTTGGCCTGCCGGCCGCCAGCCGTGGGATCGACTTTGGCACCCGTTCCCACTACAACCGGACCAAATCCGGATCCATGTACTCGTAGTCGTCCGAGATCCCCAAGCAGATCACCCGCTTGCCTCGCAGCCGCGATCCGAAGAGGCGGAGCATCCGCGCGCGGTGCTTCGGCTCCATGACCGCGACGACCTCGGCCCACTCGATCAACTCCGCCGTCAGCGGTTGGTCGGCGTCCGGCGCGACGCCGGCGGACGCCGTCTCGACGCCGGCAACCCCGGCGAACACCCGCTCGGCGGTCGGGCTGCGGAGGCGGTTCCGGGCGCAGACGAACAACAACCGCATCCAACGCCCCTCCACCGCCGAACGACTCACACACCGGCTCAGGCGCAGCGCCGGCTCAGGCACGTCCCCTCTCGGGAGAGGTACAGGTCCGGGCGGCTGTGCCACTCGTGGTCGACGTCCCGCATCAGTAGGGCGCAGTCCAGTTCGACCGACCCGGGCGGGAACCGGGTCGCATCCCCGAAGAAGCACGACCGAGCGTATTCCACGTCCAACGGCTCGACGCTCCAGGTCAGGCACTTCAGGTCCATGCCGTGGAAATGTCCCTCGCGGCGGGTGGCCGAGTATCCCGTCGCCCCCAGCGAGAAGAAGCCGGCCGCCTCGTCCAGCGACGGAAACAGGCTCGACGGCGGCAATCGCTCGGCCGGGCGGCCGGCGAACGCGACCTCCTCGCCGCCGTCCCGGCGGACGATCCGCACCGCCACCCGTCCGGCCGACTCGTCGACCTCGAACGTGCTGCGGTTGAAGATGCCGGGAAAGACGCGGCCGCCGAGCGCCTTGTTGAACCACGAGTCGGTGTCGCGGCGGGGGATGTACACGCCCTCGCGCCGCCCGCCGTCTTCGTCCCATTCCACGGCGACGCGGTGGGCGGCGTTCTCGGACCCCATTCCGAGCCACGACGGCAGGTACCGCGGCCGCAGGCTCTTGAACCGAATCATGCACACTCCGCCGACGCCTCGACCCCGGTACAATTTCGGCCGGAACGGGGCCGGCAAGGCGCGCTGCAGCACGTCCGGTTCAATCCGGTAGTTGAGAAGCACACGGCGGGAGATCACCCCGCGGATCGTATCGAGGAAGCTCATCCGTCCCTCCGTTTCCGGGATCTTCGCCGCCGGACCACCCGGGTCGGGAAAAAACTCGTCCTACCGGCCGCCTTCCTCCGCCGGTCTAAACCCCACAATTTACTCCGCCGACTTAAGACCCTTGCAAATTGAAACGGACTCGACTTTTGGATCCTGTTCCAACGATTCGAGGTCCTCGGTCTTGAATTCACCTGTGAAAATGCGTGAGTCGATCGACGCGCGGAGGCGTACGCTTTGAGGAAGGTAATTCGCTTCCTTGACCTTGATGATCGCCTCGA
The DNA here is from genome assembly GCA_051648425.1 of Planctomycetia bacterium. Classification (GTDB taxonomy): domain Bacteria; phylum Planctomycetota; class Planctomycetia; order Kolteriales; family Kolteriaceae; genus JBOFFD01. The sequence goes on along the minus strand of JBOFFD010000341.1, from coordinate 4,649 downwards.
CGACGTCCGAGGGATTGTGCGCCAGCGGGAGCACGGAGCTTGCTTCGACTTTATGAAGTTCGTCGAGTTTGATCTTTCGATTCATCGTCGGTTCCTCCAGAAAACCTGCCGACGGACGAGGGCGTCAACGCATCGTCGTCGGCTCGACCTTTCATCATTGCTTCCGCTTGCGAGGCTTGGGAGCCATCGAAGAGGCCGCGCCCGAAGTCGTGCCGCCGCCCATGTCGATCACGGCCTTGACGGCTTTGGCGGCGGAGATGCGGCCGTGACCGTAGCGATCATGCCACGCGGTTCCGCCGGGCGGATTGCGCCGTGCCGTGCCGGTGATGATCTGGATGGTCTGTTCGATCGTCAGCTTCACGCCGCGCGCAGCCGCTTCCGCGAACATGAGCGCGATGATTCCTGCGACGCAAGGCGAAGCCATGCTCGTGCCGCTCATGCGCGTCACGCCGGTCTTGGAAAGGGACTTGGCCGCCCAGATATTGTGGCCGGGGGCCGAAATTTCTGGTTTCTTGCGGCCGTCGCGCGTAGGACCGGCGCTCGAAAAGTAAGAGAGAGGTTTCGATGCGGTGCTCGCATCGTACGATCCCACGGCGATGACGTTCCTGCCGCACGAGATCGAACCGATGGTGTGGGTGTTGTCGTTGGACGCCGGGAAACTCGACTGGAAGGAATTGTCGCGTTCGATCCAGGCGTGGAACCGACCGTTGGAGACGACCTCGCCGGTCAGCCGTACCGTGTAGGCGCCGCCCGGCATCCCGGCCGCCAAGAAGACGCCGATCATGTTGTCGTGATTGTTCGGATCGTTGAGTCGATTGGCCACGAGCGCGACCAGGGTCGTTCCGATCACCACCTGCTTCGTCTCGCCGGACGACGCCGTGGCGAGAAGCGCCCCGTTGGGTCCGTACAGCTCGACCTTGAAGCGATCCGCTCCCGCATACCAGAGTTCCAGTTCGATCGGTCGGAAGAGGGTCGATGCGAGATCCCAGGTCAAGTCGTACGCGCCACCCGCCGTCACCATGCCGGCGGCGTGAATGCCGTCGTCGTGGGAGTTCGCCGCCGAGATCACGACGGCGCGGTTCGGAGCGGCGCCGACCAGCGCATCAATGCCCTGATCGACCAGCGTCGTCCCGTCGTGTGGGCCCCCGTTGGTTCCCAAGCTCACATTCACGACCGTCGGTCGGCTCCCCGCTTTATCGAAAATGTATTTGAGGGCTTCCAGCAAGGTGACGGAATCGCCGAACGACGTGCCGACGACGTTTTGGGGCTTAGTGGGATCCTTTTCGTGAGTTACGTTGACGAAAATCAGGTCCGCGTTCGGAGCCATGCCGGGCGTGCCGCTGCCGATGCCGTTTCCCGCCGCGATGTCCATGACGTGCGTGCCGTGGGACGACGCTTCCGGGAAGTATCCGATCGCCGTATAAGGATCCGCCTGATTGATCGCCAGATCGAGCGAAGCCGCCGAATACTCGACTCCATAGCCGAACGGGCTGGCGGGGCTGTTGCCGCCGTTCTGATCCCAGAGCGTCAGCAACCGCGTCTTCCCGGTCGTCTTGCGGAAGTTCCTGTGAACGAAGTCGCCGTCGTAGTCGATGACGCCCATCACCACGCCCCTGCCGCCGTTCGACTTGCTGCCGGCCGGTAGATCCGTCGGCCGACCCTCGGTCTCCTCCGTCGTTTTTGCGAGCATTGGCCGCAAGGGCTGGGCGGCCTTTAAGCTCTCGATGAAGGGTTGGGCGCGAACTTTCTCAATCCGCGAAACTGGTATGCGACCCGTAACGACCGAGTGGGTATCGCCTGACTTGCCAATGACCGTCGCATCTCGAACCTCGCTGAGACTCAACCATGCATCGGCATCGGACACGCGGGCGATCACCGCCGCCTCATTTTCGGCCGTGGACGCCGTCGCCGCCTTGGTGGCGCCGCTTCGCATACTCGCGACCAGCAACTGGAGTCGCGGATCCATGTCAGTCTTTGCAGACGACTTCGCCTCTTCGGCAGCAGAAACGTCAATCTGTACCATTGTAACAGTCCTGATGGTGTAAACCGCATCATTAACTGCGGCCGCTTTACGGACCCGACGGCCCGCTCCACCGGCTACTTCGATTCCAACCGACCCGCCGTCAATGGCTCCACGGCGGTGATGTGCAGCAGGAAGCACATTTGCGCGTCCGCCGGAACGTCGGCGTCGTCGACGCCGATCATCACGTAGGTTTTGGTCGGCCAAGCCATTTCAGGTGTTTGAAGTCGTAGATCTTCCCGCTGGACATGACGACGCGGAACGGCTGGAAGGGTTGCCGAGTCGACAGGTTCTTCAAAATGGCGGTCGTCACGATCATTCGCTCCGGGGATCCTGGCGAACCGGACGTCAAGGTGGACGAGTTCCTACATGGTACCGCGACGGCGACCCCCGGCCAAACCGGCCGAACCGCCGGAACACCCTGCGAAAAAACCTTTTGCGGCGGGGAACTTTCGGCGCGGGGGCGGGTCGAAGGGGGTGTAACGACCGCCGTCGCACCGTTCGTCCGGTTCACTCGTTGAGGAACTTCCGCGAACGGCCGGCCGATTTCCGACGTACGCCCTTGCCTCGGAAAAAGAACGATTTCCCGTAAAACGCTTATCATCGAAGGACGACGGAACGCCGCCACCGGTGGCGGGGCGACGAGTCAGTCCTGAAGGAATCTCCCCCAGGGAGCGGTGCAGGTATGTCGGACACGCCTCGAAACATGCGACGATACTCCGGCTTGGCGGCCTTGGCCGGCACGGCCGCCGTCGTGCTCGGCTTGACGGTTCCCGCGGGCTTCCTGGCCCCCGTCGCGGCCGCCCCGCCGGAAGGGTCGTCGGCCAAGAGCAAGCTGGAAGAGTTGCGCAAGCAGCGCGAACGGGAAAAGCCGGCCCAACGGGCCGCCCCCGTCAAAAACGACGCCAAGAACGACGCCAAGTTCCCCTGGGCGACCCCCGACGACGTTACGTACATCGATTCGACGCTCGACGAAGAATGGAAGGCCGTCGGCTTTCCCGTCTCGGAACGCTGCACCGACGGCGAGTTCCTCCGCCGGGCGTCGCTCGACGTCATCGGCCGCGTTCCCAGCATGGAAGAGATCGAGCAGTTCGACAAGACGCCGGCCGCCACCCGCCGCGAAGACCTGATCAACCGCCTCTTGGCCAGCGACGAATACGGCAAGCATTGGGCGAACATCTGGTCGAAGTTGATGGTCACCGGCGGCAACGACGGCGGCAACAACCAAGACGTCAATCCCGGCGCCTTGCGGTCGTGGCTTGAGAAGGAGTTCAACCGCAACACCCCGTGGAATACGGTCGTCACCGAACTGCTGACGGCGACCGGCCGCTGGGACGAAAACGGCGCGGTCAACTTCATCATCGCCAACAACATGGACAACAGCTCGGTGCAGACGACGTCGTTCATGACGCGGCTGTTCCTGGGCGTGCAGTCGCAATGCACCGAATGCCACGACCACCCGTGGAATGAGTGGAAGCAGGAACAGTTCCACGGCATGAACGCCTTCTTCCTCGGCACGAAGGAGATGCGGGCGACGACCACGACCATGGGCGGTCAACTCACGACCGACTACTACTCGTTGGTCGAAATGCCGATGCAAGACTCCGACCAGAAGGGCGCGTTCTTCGAGCGGCGCAACGGCCTCACCGTCTTCACGCCGCCGACCTACATCGACGGCCGCGACGTGCAGGGCTTGGTGCGCGGCGAAAAGGCCCGCGTCAAGGACGCCCTGCCCGCCGTCGCCGACGTGAGCGAAGCCGCCCAACTGCGGCTCTTGGACGAAACCGCCGAAGCCGGCGAGCCGATCTTCCTGCGGAAGGAATTGGCCAAGGCGATGACCGCCGACGACAACCCGTACTTCGCCCGAGCGATGGTCAACCGGCTGTGGTACAACTACTTCGGTCACAGCTTCGTCAAGAACGTCGACGACTTCGAGAACGGCCAAGACGAACCGACCATCCCCGTTCTGTTGGACAAGCTGTCGGAAGACTTCCGCGTCACCGGCTACGACCTGAAGCGGCTCACCCGCTGGATCTGCACCAGCAAGGCATATTCGCTCAGCAGCAAAATGAAGGGGAAGGACGGCGACGACTCGGCCGGCTTCTTCACCTACATGCTGGTGAAGCCGATGACGCCGGAGCAGTTGTACGATTCGGTGATGACCGTCACGCAGGCCCACAAGGCCGGCGCCTCGGCCGACACCTCGGAACAACGCCGCCGCTTCATGCGGGAATTCGTGGAAACCTTCGGCAACGACCAGCTTGAAACGTCGAAGCCGAAGTTCCAGGGCACGATCACCCAAAGCCTCATGATGATGAACAGCCCGGTGATTCAGCAGGCCACCACCTGCCGGCCGGGAACCTTCCTGCACCAGTTGTCGTCGAAGATCAGCGACAACGAAAAGTGCGTGGAAGCGATCTTCGAGGCCGGTTTGGCGCGGAAGCCCACGGCGGCCGAGCGCCGCGAACTGGTGCGGTTGTTCCAAGGAGCGCAGTCGCCCGAACAGCGGTCGTACGCCTTGGAAGACGTTCTCTGGGTGGTGCTGAACTCCGCCGAGTTCATGCTCAACTACTAAGAATTCTACGATTCGACAGCCCGCGGCCGACGGACGGCCCGGTGGTTCCGACGG
>JBOFFD010000340.1:0-5333 GCA_051648425.1 Planctomycetia bacterium | reverse complement strand
GCAGGTCGCCTGCGCGATCGAAAAGGCGGGGACTCTCCAACAAGGACGGATGGCGACCATCCTGCCGGAGGTAGCGATGCGAACAACCATGGATGGTAGGGGTACCGCTCGGCGGCCGGCGGCGAACGCCGTTCGACCGTTGGGACGGATGAAGAAGGGCCGACGCCGCTTGTGGCTGGCGCCCGCCTTGAGTCTGGCGCTGGCGGTGGGCGCCGTCGGGTGTCAGTCGTCGGGACCGTTTCATTCGTCGACGACGGCGATCGGCAACGGCCGTGCCACCGGAATGGTGCAAGGCGGCCGAGCGTCGGGCGGCAACAGCGGCGGAATGGCCAGCGCCCTCGGATTAGGCCGTTCCGGTGACAAGGGAATGGCCGCCAAGGGCGCGGCGGTGGGCGCCGCCGACCCGACGGCGTTGTTGGCCCGCAGCATGCCGAGCATTCCGGTGGAAGACCCGCTGGCCGGCAACGGCAGCTTCTTCCGCGGGCCGCGGTCGACGCCCGCCGGGGCGACGTTCGACGCGACGCCGGCGGTGGCGGTGACGGGCGCCGACGAAGACGTCATCGTGCTGGCCGGACTGGCGCCGGCTCCAGCGCGGGCGCCGCGGTCGACCGGGCGGTCGCAGGGTCGGCGCGACGGCGGCGAGGCGGAAACGTCGCGGGATCGTCGCGGCGTGGTGGTGCCGGTCAATTTCCTTGATGGCGACGCCAAACCGCCGGCGAAAGTCGAGACGCCGGCCGTCGCCAAGCCGCCGGCCAACAGCACGCAGCCCGGCGCCTCGCCGCGGCTGCTGCCGCAAGCCGCCGACGCGCCGCCGCCGATGGCGTCGGGACCGATGGTCTACTCAATGGAAGGCTCGATGATGGGAGCCTTGCCGGCCCCTGAGTTCGTCGCCGCCGAAGACGCCGTCCTGGTCTCCCCCGGCGACGAAGTGATCGCCGTCGGACCGAACGTCGTCTACGGGGTCGGGGCCGACATGCCCGGCTTGTTGGACAACGTGTCGATGCGGGTCGGCGAAACCTACTTCTCCGGCGACGACGCCGAAGGAGCGTCGGGCGTCGGCATCCTGGAATCGACCAACCAGTTCTTCGACACCCGATGGTTCGGCCACGCGGGCGTGGCGATGGGCTTCGGCTCTGGCAGCGTGCCGGCGTCGTACACCCTCGGCGCCAGCCGGCTGGCCGAGATTCAGGGCGACCGGGTCGTCAAGCCGTTGATCTTGTCGTTGACCTACGACGGCTTCTTCGACAACGACTACTTCGGCGTCGACGATCCGCAGTACATCGACCAACTGCGGCTCTTGACCGGTTGGGCCGTTCGGCCCGACCTGGACGTCGGTCTGTGGGCGGGCATCGGCCTGCAGAACGACCGCGGCGTGCCGAACCAGACGACCGGCGCCCCGATCACGCCGACGCCCGGCGCGGTGATTCAACGCGGCTTCGCCGACCGGATCGCTTCGTACATCGCCTTCGACCCGCTGCACGACGCCGCCAGCCACGCGGTGGCGTCGTTCGGCTACGAAGAAGGGCCAGGACGGTGGTTCTCGCAGCTCGACGGGTACATGCCGATCACCGACGGCATGAACCTGTGGGGCAGCGTGGGCTATAGCGACGCCGGCTACATCGACGGCTCGTTCGGCGTCGAACTGGCGATGGCCAACGACGGGATGCACAACGTCTTCAGCCGGAAGCGATTGAAGAGCAGCAAGTTCGGCGGCGGCTGCGGCGACGCCTGCTCGTACCGCGGCGGTTGGGCGAACGGTACGTACCGGTCGGCCCTCCGCGTGCTGACGCCGACGGAAGTTCGTCGGCAGACCGATATCAGCATCATCACGCCGGGACCGAACGGCGGCGTCGGCGGCGGCGATGAAGAACCGGTCGGGCCGCGGGGTCCACAAGGGCCGCGGGGTCCGCAGGGTCCCCCGGGAACGCCGGGCACCCCCGGAACACCGGGAACGCCGGGCGCTCCCGGAACGCCGGGAGCCCCTGGACCGAGCGGTCCGTCGGGCGAACCGGGACCGACGGGTCCGGCGGGTCCTCCGGGACCGCCCGGACCTCCCGGGCCTCCCGGCCAAGTGATCTACCTGCCGGCGCCGCCGACGAGCGTGTGCGACCATCCGCGGCTGCCGTTGCCGAACGTCAACCCGAACCCGCCGCCCGCCGTCGACTACCTGGGAACCATCGGCCCGTAAAGAACGCGGCCGAGATCTGAATACGCCGACGCTCCGCCGAACCAACTCAATGGTTCGGCGAGGCGTCGGCCTTTTTGTTTCAACCGGGATCGTTACGTCGCGGAACGAAACTCAGATCGAGTCGCTGTTCCATCCATTCCATTCGGCGAAACGGCATTCCCCACCCGCCCTTCGGCGACTCCCCGACGCATTCATCCACGCCGACGCCGACGGCGTAAGAGTTGAACACGTCGCGGAGATCGACCGTTCCACTGAACGCGGAGTTCTCGGCGACCAGCGGCCGCGGGTGGATCGTTGGCGCGCGTGGTCGCACGACGGCGTTGAAGGCAGGGCGCGCATGAAAGACACGGAAGTCGAGTTCGAGCGTTTCGTCGGTGATCTGACCATCCCGCCTTTCGGGCTAAAACTCCGTTTCCTGGATCGCGGGGAGGGTTCCGAGTCCGGCGTGGTTTGCCTTCGCCCGCGCGTGGCCGGCCCGCCGGTCCACACCCACGCCCGGCAGGACGAGCGGTTCGTCGTAACCGCGGGGACGCTCGGCGTTCTGGTTGGGAAGGAATGGCGGGAACTGAAACCGGGCGAGTCGGTCGACGTCCCACGCGGCACGCCGCACACTTATCGCAATGCGTCGGCGTCGGTCTGCGAATTCGAGTACCGCCTGACCCCCGGCGGCCGATTCACCCGAATGATGCGGGAGTTCGCCGATCTGGCGGCCGAGGGAAAACTGCGAAGCCTGGCCGACCTCCGCTCGATGATCCACCTGGCGATGGTCTTCGTCCGGTACTCGGACGAGGTGCGGTCCGTTCAACCTCCGATGTTCGTCATGCGTTGCCTGGCGTGCGTCGGTCGGTGGTTGGGGTGCCGCCTCTCAACATCGGCGGGCGACGGCGTCGAATCGGCCGACGCGCAGCGCACGTAAGCGTTCCGCACGGCCGTTCTTAAAGCGCCCGCACTAATACGCTTGGTAAAGACCGAACCAAGCGATCGTCGTATCGTGGCGCAGCGAACGGCCGACTTCCAAGCGCAGGGTCATTTCCTCGACGAAACTGAACAACGCGAATTGGAAATATAGACCGGCGCCGAGGGCGTGGTCGGTCCCCTGCGAGCCGCCGAAGATGTAAGAGTCGCCGACGTCGTAGAAGAGCGAACCGTACAACGAATCGAGGACGGCGACACGGTCGTAGAGGTCGACGTCGAGCTTGGTCGCGAGCGGCAGGCGCCAGTCGACGCTGGTCAGCCAGAAGGCGCTGCCTTCGGTGTCTTCGGAACGCTGGCCGCGGAAACGTTGGGCGCCGCCGAAACGAAAGTGTTCGCCGTTGTCGGGAGAACCCAAACCGGCGGCGATGCGCCCGGCCAGTCGGGTTTCGGAAAACCAACCGAGACCGTCGGGCAGCCGGTGGACCGCCGCCAATTGGCCGCTGCCGCGGTTGTAAGACTGGCCGTCGCCGAACGCCTGGAAGCCGTGCTCGTAGTTCAGATCGAGTCGAACGCCTTTCTCGGGGTTCCAGTACGGCAGTTGGGTGTCGACGTGGTAATTAAGACCGACGGCGCGGATGCTGCGGTAGTCTTCGACGCCCGGCGTCGTCGGCGGTCTGAAATCCTCGTCGGGGAAGAAGTTGTCGCCGAAGCGGAAGTATCCTTCGACGTACGCCAGGTTCTGCGGGAAGATTAGGCTCGACGTGTACGCTTGGTAGTAGCGCAGGAACAACTTACCCTGGTCGACCGGTTCGTTGAAGAATTGCGAAGTCAGCGTCTTTTCATAGCGCAGACCCACCGACCAATTGGGAGCCGGGCGGTTGAACCATTCGGCGTCGACCCCCGCCGAGATCTGATGTTCGTCGTCGAAGGTGTACATGACGAACGGCGACACGCGGAAATCCCACGGATACATATACGCGCCGCGGAGGCCGATCCGACCTTCGAGGTCGACGCCGGTGCCCCAGACGAACGACGTACGGTCGAGCGGTTGCGCGATCGGCGCTTCGTCGATCGGGTTGTACAGCGGCGTGAAGCGCACCCGCGGCCGTTTCTTCCAACGGTTGTTCTTAGGGTTCGAGTCGAGGATCCATTGCCGAGGGTCGGCGACCGCCTGGACCGGCTCGAACGGCGTATGGAAGGTCAGACACCACTCGCGCGGACCGACGCGCCGCACTTGGCACGCCCCGGCGTCGTAGTCGCCCGCTTCGGGATCGAGCCGCACCGACGCCGGCGACGCCGTCCCGGCGGGAACGTCGACCACGTCGAACAGGGCCACTTCGACCGGTTCGTCGATTTCTTCGGTCTGAAGCATCCTCACCGTCGTCTTGAATCCGTCGCCGCGGGGTGTGACGACGACGTCGTCGACCTTCCAGTCGGCCGTCTTCGGCGACCGCAGCCAGTCGTCGAAGAATCGATCCCAATCCTTCCCGGTGTACAGTTCCAGCTCGCGTTGAAAGTCTTCCACTTTCAGAACGCGGAACTGATATTTGGCGTAGATCGTTCGTAAGAAACCGAAGAACTGTTCGTCGCCCAGGCGGTGGTGGATCATCTCCATGACTTTGCTGCCGCGGTCGTAGGCGAGATAGAACAAATTGTAGACGTGGCCGTGCTCGGTCAGCGGCGCCAACACGTTGCCCTTGCCGCCCCGGCCGCGGTACAGTTGGTAACCGTTGTGCTGCAGAGCGTAGTAGCTGATGTTGGGCAGCCATTCCACCGCCTTGGGCCAATCGAGAATGTTGCAGTCGCCGCCGTGCGCCGCCATGGAGCGCAGTTGCGTGAGGTAGACCACCAGCCCTTCGTCCATCCAGCTCTCGCGGAAGCCGTCGGTGCCGACCGTGGAGTACCACCACTGGTGGCAGGTTTCGTGACTGATCAGATGGTCGACGTAGTTCTTACCTAGTTGCGGGGCGGCGAAGATCCGGCCGTCGATGAGCACCATGCTCGACGTCTCGTTGCCGTTCCAGCCGAAGAACGACTCGGCGATCTTAAACTCGGCGTGCGGGTATTTTCCGAACAGCCGGTTGTAGTGCCGAATGGTGTCGGCGGCGGTGTCGAGCGCGAAGCGGGCGTACCAGCGGTGTTCGGGGAATGCGTAGATCTGCACGCGCACGCCGTCGACCGTCGCCTCGTGGACCTCGAAGCGTTTGCTGACGACCAGCCCGAAATCGCG
>JBOFFD010000339.1:0-3650 GCA_051648425.1 Planctomycetia bacterium | reverse complement strand
CCGAAGTCCCAACCGGTGTTCTGTCTTACCGCCGAAATCACTCCGATCGTCAAACCGACGCTGGTCGCCAGGAAGATGGCCAACGACCCTAGCGCGATCGACACTGGAAACGTCTGCGCGATCAAACCGGAGACGGTTTTGCCGCGGTACTTCATCGACGGCCCGAGGTCGCCCTGCACCACGCCGGCCATCCAATAGCCGTACTGTTCGTAGAGCGGCCGGTCGAGGCGGTACTCCTTTCGACGGGCTTCGCGCACCGTTTCTTTAAGAGCGCGGAACTCGTTCATGAACGGGTCGCCGGGGGCCGCGCGTACGAGGAAGAACGACAGCGTGGCGATGAACCAGACGGTGGCGGCCGCCCAGAGCAGGCGGCGGATGATGAACGACGGCACGGCGGTCCTTCCTTAGCGGGCGGCGGTTTCGGCGGTGGCGGACGGCTCGCGGGCCCGCGGCGGCAGGCGCGGGAAGGCGGCGTAGCGCGACCCTGTCGGCCGCACGCCGTTCTTCCATCGCAGATACTTCCACGGATGGTGGTCGCCGTTGTTCATGTACGATCCCAACAACTCCGGCGGCCACGCCTGCGTGGAGGTGTAGAAGTACAACGTCAGCGCCGGCATGTCGTTCATCAACATCCGTTCCGCGATTTCAAACAACATCAACCGCACGGCGAACGCCTTGTCGCGCTTCGTTTGGTCGTCGGCGGCGACGAACGCTTTCAGAGCATCGTCGAGCGCCGCGTCGAGCGTCCGTCCGTCCTCGCGTCTGAACGATCCCACGAGTATTTCGTAGTCCGGTTGCCCGCGTACGTCGGCCGTCAGTTTCTTTCTCAGTTCCGCCGTCGCCAACGCGGTTTCGATTTGCGGGCAGTAGCGGCCGACGATGCGGTCGTACCAGGGATTCGAGTATTTAGAATCGTTGTTCTGATTGTCGGTGAGAAACATTTCCAGAAACGTGTTCGGATCGAGATAGTCGCCGATCCAACCGGAGCGGGCTACGTCGTAATTTCCCTGCCGGCGCGAGTCCAGGTAGACGCCCCATTCCTGGTTCGCCAAATCGACGTCCACGCCGAGCTGCTTTTTCCATTCGTTCTGTAAGAACGCCGACACCTTCGCGTGGCCTTCCAACGTATTGTACAGCACGCGCAGGCGGGGGATCTTCACACCGTCGGCCTTCAGTTCCGCGATCAGTTTCCTAGCCTCGGCGACGTCCGCCGTGTAGTCGCCCGACCCAAAGAGCGGCGCCGACGAATAGCCCGCCACGCCGCCGGGGACGAGTCCGTAGGCCGGGTTCTGCGACGCGCGGGTGACCGTGTCGATCACTCCTCGGCGGTCCGAGGCCAGCGCCAACGCCCGCCGCAGCTTACGGCCGTTCGGCGTCGGTCCCATCGCCGGCACCCGCATGTTCAGACAAAAGAAGTAGACCGCGTTCTGGTTCGAATGATGGACGTGGTCCAGTTCATGTTCGCGCTTATAGTTCAACAGGTCGCCGACCACTTCCGTCGGCAACGAACGAAGTTTGTCGACGTCGCCATTAAGGTACATATTCAGGGCGGTGTTCTCGTCGTCGAGCGCGAGGGCGTCTAAGACGTTCATCCCCTTCTCGACGAACGGCCCCAGGGCGGCCAACAGATCGCGCTCCCGCGTTTCGTCGGCCGTCAGCGTCGGCTTGCCAAGCTCCTTCAGACGCCGTTCGACGAATGCCGCGTTCTCCCAGTAGTATTTGTTTTTCGCCAGTCGGATGTAGGCGTTGAACCGCCAGGCGTCCAAAGTGAACGGTCCGTTGGCTACGATGTTCTCCGGTAGAATCCAGTCGTCGGCGTACTGTTCGATCACCCGCCGCGGCGTCGGCGCCAATGGATAGAAGCTGGTCAACTGTAAGAAATAAGGGGCCGGCGACTTGAGCGTCACCTTCAACGTCAGATCGTCGATCGCTTCAATCTTAACCAATTTTTTCCACTCGGCGTCGCGAAACGCCGTCACCGCGGAACGTTCCGGCTCCGGCAGGTCGGCCAATTTCGATCCGCCGATCGGTGAGTTTCTCGCCTTGAGACCCGCGAGCGTCTCTTTCCAATTCTTAGCGACGGCCTCTTCGAACTCCTGCGCCCCCTGCACGAGGTGTAAGAGGAATGAATAGTCGCTGCCGGTCTCAGGCAAAAGGTGGCGGCGCCAGGCGTAGACGAAGTCGCCGGCCGTCACGCGCTGCGGTTCGCCGTCCACGGTCCAGCGGTCGGGACCGCGCATCCACCAGGAATCGGGCCGAAGATGGAAGACGTAGGCGAGACCGTCGATCTCCCACCGCTGAGCCACGCCGGGCGTCGGCTCGAGCGTTCGCGGGTGGTAGACCGTCAGGCCCTCGAACAACGCGGCGGCGATGTCGCCTTCGGGCTGTCCGGTCATGACGCCGGGGTCGAGCGTCTGCGGTTCGGTGCCGTTGTTCCAAGCGAAATCGGCCCGGCCGCGGCTGGCGCCGCTGAAGCTGGCGAAAAACACCGCCAGGCACACCGCGCCGCCGGCGGCCAAAAACAACAGGTTGCGATACACTTTGGCTGGTCCCCGGTCCATCGGCTTCGGGCTGAAACGTCACATGCGTTCTACGACGCCGATCCCCAACAGGCCCAAACCTTGTTTCAGCACCTTCGCCGTCAGCGAGCAAAGCGCCAGCCGGCTTGTCCGCAACGGCTCTTCGGCTTTCACCACGGGGCATTCGTTCCAGAATCGCGCGTACTCGCCCGCAACGTCCAACAGATAGGTCGCCAGCACGTTCGGCCGGTAGTCCTGCATCGACGCTTCCACCGCTTCGGCATACCGCGCCAACGTCAAGGCCAGGGTGCGTTCCACCGCGTTCTCAAACACGAGTTTAGGCCGCGCCGCCAGAATCGTCGCTTCGTCGATTCCCCCTTCGCGGAAGATGCTGCGGGTGCGGGCGTAGGCGTATTGCAGGTAGGCGCCCGTCGCCCCTTGAAAGGAGATCATTTTGTCCCAGTCGAACTTGTAGTCGGTGAGCCGACTCTGACTAAGATCGGCGTACTTCACCGCACCGACGCCGATCACTTCCGCGACCTCTTTCTGTTCCTCCGACGTCAGTTTCGGTAGGTTCTCCTTCACCAACACCAACGACCGTTCGATTGCTTCGTCGATGAGCGATTCCAGCCCGATCGGGTCGCCTTCGCGCGTTTTGATCGGCTTGCCGTCGGTCCCTAAGACGGTTCCGAAGGCGACGTGGACGAGTTCCGTCTTACAACCGAGCCGGCCCATCGTCGTAAAGATCTGCTCGAAATGCAGCTCCTGGCGTTTGTCGACCACGTACGCGACGACGTCGGGCTTGAACGTTTCGATCCGATACTCGACGCAGGCTAAATCGCTGGTGGAATAGGTGTAAGCCCCGTCCGTCTTCTGAACGATGGCGGGCGGCATCTTCTGAATCGGCTTGCCGTCGTCGTCGACTTTGCCGGCGGGGTCGCGGAAGAAGACGCACACCGCCCCCGCGTCGTTCTCCGCGACGCCGGCCGCCCGCAACTTCTCCACGACCGCCGGCATCATCGGATGAAAGAAGCTTTCCCCCATCTGATGGTCGAACTTTACGTTCATCCGCTTGTACAGACGTTCGATGTAGGCCAAACAGGCCGGCATGAACTCGTTCCACAGCGCGGT
>JBOFFD010000338.1:0-12361 GCA_051648425.1 Planctomycetia bacterium | reverse complement strand
ACAAATAGACGGAAGCGAAGGGCGTCGATGTTCCGGTCGGCGGCCGACTGTCTGGTTTTTCGGCCGTCGTCCCATTCGGTAGTGTCAAGGCGTCGCCAGTCCGGCGTCGCCCCCGAGACCTCGGCCTTCGGGCCGCCGTAAGACGCCGCCCTGAAAGCGCGATCCGAACCGGCGCCCTTCCGCGAGTGTTTCGAAACCTAGATGCTTCGATCCCTTTTCGCAAGGATTCCAACGGAAATGAGCACCTCCCTGGTCCGTCCGGTCCCCAAGGCCTACCAGCAGCAAGCGGATTGCAGTTGCTGGGCCACCGTCCTGCAATCGTGGAGCCAAGTCGAACCCCGTTTCCAAATGTGCCTGGACGAAGGCGCCCTGTCGACACAGTACGGCGAGGGGGTGGATCGCGGCATCACCCCCGAAACGAAGATCCCCCTCATCGCCAACCGCTTCAATCTCGGCTGGGGCGGCTTCCGCGGGTCGGATCTGAAAGACTATTTGGAAAAACACCTCGGCAACAGCCACATCTTCTGCAGCTACGTCAGCATGGTGGGCTACCAGCACGCGGTGCTGATCTACAAGTACTCCGGCGGCAAGGTTTCCTACATGGACCCCGACGGCGCCCAGCTTCGCCGCAAGTCGCTGAGCTGGATCGAAAACCGCGGCCCGCTGGTTCTCATGCGGCGGAAGTGACCCGACGACGGCACGCCGCCGCGGCGAAATCCCCGCGGCGACGCCCTCCGGCCGCAAGCCGGCCCGAACGGCAAGACGGTCTTCTGACACGTATAATTAGCGGATCGAGCCGTCCCGCCGGACCGACAGCCAGTGGCGGTCCGATGTACATTGATCGACGCCTCCGCGTCGCCATATCCTGCAACATGGAAAAGACGCCGTTTCCTTGCCGCGTTCGGCGCCGGTATCATGAAATTGATCGCCGAACCGGTTGGGAGTGGGATCTAACTTGCCAACTCTTCACGGCGAGCGGTTTCGGCACGGCCGGTCGCATTGAGTCATTCGGAAGGGACGTCTGCTGGAATGCAGCGGGTTTACATCGAAACGACGTTCATCAGCTACTTGACCTCCCGACCGAGCCGCGACGTGGTCGTCGCGGGGCATCAACAGTCCACGCACGATTGGTGGCAGGGTTCCAGAGCGAATTTTGAACTCTGCACTTCGCTGCTGGTGTTGCGGGAAGCGGGAAAAGGCGATCCCGAAGCAGCCGAAGATCGTTTGCGGATTCTGAAAAGCATGATTCCGCTCGACACAACGGCGTCCGCCATTCTCCTGGCGGAAGCCCTCGTTCGGAAAGGAGCCTTGCCGAAAAAGGCAGCGGAAGACGCGTTGCACATCGCCGTCGCGGCCAACCAAAGAATCCCGTATCTTTTAACATGGAACTGTCGTCACATGGCCAACGCTACGATGCGTCCCGTCATCGAAGCCGTCTGCGCCGACAACGGCTGCACGGCTCCGATCATCTGTACACCGGAAGAACTGAGAAAGGAAACGACATGAACGATCCGATCGTGGACGAGGTTCGTCGCATTCGCGAAGAACACGCCGCGGAATTCGACTACGACCTGCGAGCGATTTTCGAGGACGTCAAACGACGGCAGGAAGAGAGCGGGTTGACGTTCGTGTCGTTCGCCGACGAAACGGACCAAGTGGGTCCGCCGACCGAATCGCTCGACGACCTATTGAATCGCCGCGTCGATGAAATTCGTTCGGGCAAGGTAAAGGGAATTCCGGCCGATGAAGTGTTTGCTGAACTTCGGGCCAAATTCTCCTAACGACTTACATCCACTGGCGGACGACGCGGCCTTCGTTCAGGATCATCGGACGGCCGTCGTCGGTGGTGTGCAGACTGTGGATCGGAATGCCGACCTTGGTGTAGACCGTCGCGCCGATGTCTTCCGAGAAGTACTCGTCGTGCGTCGGCACGCCGCCTTCGTTGTCGGTGCGGCCGACCACCGTGCCTCCGGGAATTCCCGCCCCGGCCGCGATGGCGAAGCCGGCCGACGCCCAATGGTCGCGGCCGTTGGCCGAGTTGATCTGCGGCGTCCGGCCGAAGTCGGTCATCCACAACACCAGCGTCGTCGACAGCATCCCGCGGTTTTCCAGGTCGCGCAGCAGCGCCGACAAGCCCTGGTCGACCGGCGGCATGCGGGTGTTCTTCAGCGCGTTGAAGTTGTCGCCGTGGGTGTCCCAGCCGCCGTCGGTCACGGTCACGAAGCGCACGCCCGATTCCACGAGCCGGCGGGCGAGCAGGCACCGCTGGCCGAACTGCGTTCGGCCGTAGTCTTCCCGGGTGCGCGGGTGTTCTTCGGCGAGGTTGAACGCTTTCTTGGTCGACGGCGCGGTGATCATGGCGAGGGCGGCCTGCACGTGGCGGTCGACGGCGCCGTAGGCGGCTGGCTGCGTCTCGGCGCCGCGCTGCAGAGCGTCGATCGAACCGAGCATGCGCTTGCGACGGTCGAGGCGGGCGCCGTCGATGCCGCCGGGCGGGGTGATGTCGCGGACGGTGAAGTTCGGCTGGTTGGGGTCGATCGGCATCTCGAACGGGTTGAACTCGATCCCCATGTAACCGCCGGCGCCGGCGCCGCGCTGCACGTCGGCCCCCAACTGCACGAAGGGGGGCATCTGCGTCTTGAAGCCCTTGGTCTTCGCGATGACCGAGCCGTAGCTGGGGTAGGTGATGGCGGGGTTGAACCGCCGGCCGGAAAGCATTTCGTGGTCGGCGATGCCGTGGCCGGCGTTGCGCGGGTTCCAGCCGCGAAGCAGCGAGAAGTTTTTGAAATCGCGGGCGAGGCGGGGACAGATTTCGGAGAAGTAGACGCCGGAAACCGCGGTCGGAATGACGTTGAAGGGGCCGCGGACGGCGGCCGGCGCTTCGGGTTTGGGGTCGAAGGTGTCGTGGTGGCTGGTGCCGCCCTGCGTCCAGACGACGATGACGTTGACGTCGTTGCCGCCGACCGTCGGAGTGTCGTCGGAGGGCGTCGCGGCGCGAAGTTCTCGGGCCGCCAACAGTTGCGGCAGGGAAAGGCCCAGGCCGGCCAAGCCGCCTAAACGAAGGAAGTTGCGGCGGGAAACGCCGGAGCAATCGCGAGTGGCGCCGATGGCGAGGTCTAGCATCGGTAGGTTCCTCGGAGGGAGGGATTGCAGGTCGTTGGCGGGGGAGAATCGAGCTAATGGAAAGGGTACATGCTTTTCGTCCAAAAAGCAAATTCGGTCGTCGCGTCTGCAACCTTGAACCCGGAACGAGGGTGTACCCGAAATCTCTGGTGGTGAAGTCGGGGGTTGGGTACACCCCCCGGAACTGCAACCGATTTGCCAGGGTGAACCTTGTCCAAACGGCGGGTCTCGCATAAACTGAGACGACGGTAATGACGGCGCTTCGGCGACGTTTCGCCGGCCAGGTAGCTCAGATGGTAGAGCACACGACTGAAAATCGTGGTGTCGCCGGTTCGATCCCGGCCCTGGCCACTCCTCTTCTTTCCATTGAGATCGTCCCGCCTGAGCGAAGTACCCCCCCGATCACCGTCGGACCGAACGGTCCGAATGTAGGGCGGAACTCCGGTCCGCCCGTCTTCTTCGTCCCCACGCGACCACCCGTCGTACCGTCGCCACGATCAACTCAAGCCAAGGTCCGACCACCGGCGGTCGTAGTTCGGAATGAAGACGAGCCTGCCTCGTCGGTGCCGCGCCCACCAGACGGATCGCCAACCCGGCAAGGAAATTTCCCTGGCCTGTTCGACGTCTCCAAGGGCGTCGTCGTCCGCCGGGGCGAACGGGCGTCGGCCATCGTCGGCGAAAAAGTCGCCGGCCGCGTCGCGGCAGAAGAGGAGGGTCGGCAGCCAATCGTCGATCGCCCGCAAGACGGCGGCGGCCACCGTTCGACCGCGGGCGTTGAAATCGTCGTCGCCGACGTCCGGGACGCCGGCCAACGGACCGAACGCGGGGCGGGCGTGTAAGAACGCCAAGATTTCGGCTCGACGCCGCGCTGTCACCAATGTCGTCCAAAGCAAACGAACTCGGCGTTCGGCGCGGTGCAGAATTTCCTCTGCCTCGGCCGGCGTGCGGATTCCCGGGGCCGCCGTCAGTTTCGTCCGAAGAGCGTCGCCCATCGCCGGCGACCACGGCTTCCCGCCTGGAAACATCGCGAGTAAGAAACACGCCTCCGCGTCGTCGATCTTAAACCGTTCTTTAACGCCGTCGATCGCGCCCCGCCGTGCGTTCGACGGGAACAGCCAACGGTCGATCCGATGGAATTTCTCTCTCGCCCAGGCGGCGTCCCGCCGTTCGTCGACCTCCGGCTGGGCGAACGGGCCGTCGGTTTCGCGGCGGGCGATCGTGAAGCAGAGAAAGCCGGTGCGATGGCTCCGCCACCATGTTTCCTTCCACGGACCGACGGTCACGAACGGGCTGGAATAGACGAACTTTGGACCGAGTTTCGACGGTTCGTCCTCGTTGTCGGCGGTGGGGGACGCCGCTTCGGCCAAACGGCGAACCAGATGGGAACGCGACGGCGACAACCAAAGGGCGCCGTCGTTGAACGGGTGGTGGTAAAACCGCAACGACTGACGGCGGTCGGCGCCGGACCGTTCGTCGGCCGCCGACAAGAGACGGACGCCGAGGGGGGTGAAGTCGAGTTCGCCGACCTTCGGCATCGATTCCGTCGGGCCGAAGCGGGGGTCGCGGGAGAGAATAGTTTTCACGTCCCGCCGCGAATCTTCGTTGGCCACGCGCCAGACGCCGATCGCCAGCAGCCGATCGATCCCCGCGCGAATCTCCGCGAGGGTCATGGAAGCGCCGACCGGGGAACAGCAGGGATGTGCGACCATCCCCGCGACGCGCTCCACGGCTTCTTCGACGGTCTCTTAGGTCGAAGCGCAGACTGGATTGCCGTCGAGGATGAAAAGATCGCGGTCCGTCAGCTCGACGGCGGCGTCGGTCATCGCGTCCCCCTGCGGCGGCGTCCTACGAGAGGAAGAGCCGCCGGCCGCCGACGAGGTTCGACCTCCGAATCAATCCGCGCCGGGGACGCCGGCCAGGTCGGTGATGACGGCGGCCAGGGCGTCGAGGTCGATCGGTTTGCTGAGGTGGGCGTCCATGCCGGCGTCGAGGCATTCTTCCGCGTCGCCCTTCATGGCGCGGGCGGTCATGGCGACGATCGGCGTGCGGCCGCCGCGGGCCGACTCTTCGGCGCGGATGGCCCGGGTCGCTTCCAGGCCGTCCATTTCGGGCATCTGCACGTCCATCAAGATCACGTCGAAGCGACCGCCGCGCCAGGAATCGAGCGCCTCGACGCCGTTGCCGGCCACCGTCACCCGATGGCCGAACCGCTCCAACATCTGGCGGGCGACGATCTGGTTGATGACGTTGTCTTCGACGAGCAGTACGTTCAAGCCGTTGGCCGGGGCCGAACGGCGAACCTGGCGCGGCCGTTGGACCACCGGCCGTTCCTTGTCGGTCGAAAGAGCTTCGACGACGGCGCCGGCCAGCTCGGCGGGAGTGAACGGGCGGGCCAGCCGCTCGGCGCCGACCGTCCGCCAGCGGTTTTCGGCGACGGGGGATTCGGGGCGCACCACCACCAGCAGAGGGCCGGCGTAAAGGCCGCCGCGCCACCGCTCCAAGAGGGCGACGGTGGCTTCGCCGAAGGCGAGTTCGTCGACGACGAGCAGTTGGGGCGCGCCGGCGGAAGCGTCGCGAAGGGCGGCCTCGACCTCGTCGACGGTGGCGGCTTGCGCGGGCGCCGAACCCATCAGACGGAACGCTTCGGACAAAGTGGATCGGCGGAAGGCGACCGAATCGGCCACGAGCACTCGCAGACCGGGGGGCGGAGCGGCCAGTGCCGCGGCGCTCAGGGCGGGGACCGCCGTGCTGGAGCGGGCCAGGGTGGCCGGGCCGCTGGTGAAGGACGCCACCGGACCGCCCGGCGTGGTCGGCAGGTCGAACAACGCCGTAAACCGGAAGTCGCTGCCCATGCCGGGCGCGCTGCTGACCGCCACCGCCCCGCCCATGCGGTCGACCAGCCGCGAGACGATCGTCAACCCCAGCCCGGTGCCGCCGTAGCGACGGGTGGTGGAACTGTCGGCCTGCTCGAAGGGGCGGAAGATGCGTTCCACCTTCTCCGGCGGAATGCCGATGCCGGTGTCGCGCACCGAAAACATCAATTCGACGGTCGCGCCGACTCGCCGCCGCAGGTGGATCGACACCGCCACGCCGCCGTGTTCGGTGAACTTGACGGCGTTGCCGACGAGGTTCAAGACCACCTGCCGCAGTCGGTGTGGGTCGCCCACCAGGGTCGCGGGAACGTCCGGGGCGACGAGCAGCGCGACGTCCAGCCCTTTGACATGGGCGCGGCCGGTGGTCGACCGCAGCAGTTGGCCGATTTCCCCGCAGACGTCGAACGGCACCGCCGAAAGATCGATCTTGCCGGCCTCGATTTTCGCCAGGTCGAGCAGGTCGTTGACGAGCGACAGCAGGGTTTCGCCCGAATCGAGCACGAGCTGCAGCCGTTCCCGTTGGAAAAGCTGGCCTTCGTCGTCAAGCGCCAGGCGGGCCAGCCCCAGGATTCCGTTCAGCGGCGTCCGCAGTTCGTGCGAGACGTTCGCCAGGAACTCGCTTTTCGCGCGGCTGGCGGCCTCGGCGGCCTCTTTCGACCGCTGCAGCGCCTCCTCCATCGTTTTGCGTTCGGTGACGTCCAGCACCAGACCGGTCCACGACGCGCCGTCGGCCGTCCGCGCCGGCTCGGCCGCGATCACCATCCAGCGAACGGAACCGTCGGGGTCGATCAGCCGCAGTTCGATTTCGATGCGCGACATTTCCTTGCTCGACTTCACGGCCGCTTCGCGCAGACGCAGTCGGTCTTCGGGCGGCAGCCGCCTGAGGGCGGCTTCGGGGTTCGCCACCGCTTCTTCCGCCGAAACGCCCCAAATCTCCTGCGATTTCCTGCTGACGAACTGGAACTTGAACCGGCTGGCGGCGTCGATGGCGAACTGAAAGACGATCCCCGGCAGGGCGTCGGTGATCCGCCGGAGTTGCGACTCCCGGTCGCGCAGCGCCTCCTCGACCGCCCGTCGTTCCGTCACGTCGCGCGACGAACACTGCACTTCCACCAGCGCGTTGGTCCGAGGATGCCGAATCGCCCGCAGCGACGATTCCAGCCAAACCCACCGGCCGTCCTTGGCGGCGTGACGGAACGAAATCATCGCCGAGTCGGTCGTCGTCGACTCCGTCAACTCGCGCAAGCACTCGTTGGTCGCGGCGCGGTCGTCGGGGTGGATAAGGCCGGCGCGCGACCGACCGAGAAGTTCATCGGGCCGCCAGCCCAACAAGCGGGTGCAGGCCGGCGATATGAACAGAACTTCGCCGGTCGGCGCCGACCGCGCGATGATGTCGGTCGAGTTGAATGCCAACAAGCGGAACCGCTCTTCGCTTTCCCGCAGCGACCGCTCGGTCCGCACCTGTTCGCTCACCTCCACCGATACGCTGACGACCCCGGTCGTCCGCCGGTCCCCCGGGTCGTCCACGTCCCACAACGGCACCTTCGTCGTCAGCCACGTCCGCGTCGAACCGTCGACGTGGACGATCGTTTCTTCAAAGGTGACGGCCGTCCCCGTTTCAAGCACCGTCTGGTTGTGGTCCGCCGCCACCGACCCGTCGTAGATCCCCGGAAAAAGCTCGCTCGGCGTTCGGCCGATCGCTTCCTCCGCTGCGACCCCGAACAGCTCGGCCTGCGTCCTGTTCATCAGCAGGAACCGATAGTCCTGGTCTTTGACGTTGATCAGACCGGGGAAGGCGTCGATCAGCGCCCGGATCAACCGGTCGCGGCCGCGCAGCGCCTCCTCCATTTCCATCTGTTTCGTCACGTCCCGCTGCACCGAGATCCAGTGCGTGTACAGGGCGGCGCCCACCGGCGCCGGCGAAATGCTCAGTTCCGTCCAGAACTCGACGCCGTTCTTCCGGACGTTGCACAGCCGTTCGACCACCGGCTCCCACCGTTCCAACGCGGTGCGGATGCGGTCGAGCGTCGCCCGGTCGGTCTTCGAACTTTGCAGGATGCGGGGCGTCTTGCCGACGACTTCGTCGAAGGTGTAACCGGTTTCGCGGGTGAAGGCCGGGTTGGCGTAGACGATGCGCGGACGGTCCAGCCCGCGGAAATCGGCCTCGGTAATCATGATGGGGTCCGGCCCTTCCTCGCAGGCCAGCACCGCCAGGCGGTCGCGGTCGGCGGGAGTTAGGCCGCCGCTGACGGGGACCGGCGCCAGCTTCAGCAGAAAAAGCCCGCCGCCACCCAACGGAAGCCAGTCGGCCGTCGCCAACGTGCCGCGCGGCCCGACCGCCAACCGGGGCGGCGTCACCCCCGGCGCCAACCGCGGCAGGCCGGCGAGGTCGTCCGGCGGCAGGTACGGCGTCATGGCGTCGCGTCGCTCGACGACCGCCGCGAACTCGCCCGCCGGCCGGCCGACCATCGCCGCCGCCGTCGTTCCACACAGGGCGGCCGCCGCGTCGTTCGCCTTCGTCACCGCGCCATCGGCGGCCGCCACCAGCAGCAGCGGCTGGTCGCACGCTCGCCACACCGTTTCAAATGCCTCGACGGCGTCGGCGATTCCCGACAAACCCAAGTCCATTCGTCTTCGGCCTTTCCCGGTGTCCCACCCGTACCATCCGTTGTAAGCATAGAATGTTTCCCGACGACGCCATCCGAAGTGCGACCGAACGACCGTTTCCTCCGCCGCAACACCCGCCGATTCCGTCCGCGCCGCCGCTCCCCTTGCCGCGAGGGCCGTCCACTTGCTAACTCAAACGGTACGTCGCCTTCCGCCCGCCTTCTTCCCCGCCGACCTTCCCTCCCAGGAGACGACCAATGCCGACTTCCCCCATGCTTCGGGCGTCCTTCGCACTCTGGACGGCCGTCGCCTCGGCGGCCGTCGCCGCCGAACCAGCCCCGGCCGTCCTCGCCCCGCCGGGGCCGATCTCCCCAGACGAACCGCTGGCCAAGACCTTTTCCGTCGTCAAGGCGGCCGGCTCGCTCGACCGCGCCTCCTTCGACTGGCAGACCAAGCGCAACTGCGGCGCCTGTCACACCAACCTTGCGATTCTTCCCGTCCGACCGATCCTTGAGCGGCTGGCGCCGTCGCCCGCCGTCGCGGTGTCGCCGCGCCGCTACTTCGAAGAGATGGTCGAAAAGCGTTGGGTGAAAAAAGGCCCTCGCTGGGACGCCGAAGTGGTGGCCGTCGCCGCTGCCCTGGCGCAGCACGACCGCGCCTCGACCGGCGTGTTGCACCCCACGACCCGGATCGCGCTCGACAAAATCTGGACCGTGCAGCACGAAGACGGCGGCTTCGATTGGCTGAAGTGCGGCTGGCCGCCGATGGAATCGGACGACCACTACGGCGCCACCCTGGCGGCGGTGGCCGTCGGCGTCGCCCCCGGCGACTACAAGAACACCCCCGCCGCCCGCAAGGGGCTGGACGGCCTGCGTCGTTGGCTGAAGGCCAACCCCGCCCCCAGCCTGCACCACAAGGCGATGGTGCTGTGGGCGTCGACCGTCGTCGACGGCTTGGCAACCCCCGCCGAGCGCGACGCCACCGTCGCCGCCCTTCGCGACTTGCAACGGCCCGACGGCGGCTGGGCCGTCGCGTCGCTGTTAGAGGGCTGGAGCGACCACGTCCGCAAGGATTCGTTGGAACAGTCGACGGCCGTCGGCGACGGCTACGGCACCGGCTTCGTGATGGTGGTGCTGCGGCAGGCCGGCGTGCCCGCCGCCGACCCGCAACTGGCGAAGGGCGTGACGTGGCTGAAGACGCACCAGCGGGAAAGCGGCCGGTGGTTCACGCCGTCGCCGACGCTGACCGGCAACAACTTCCTGGCCAACGCCGGCGGCGCCTTCGCCGTCCAAGCGCTTGACATGTGCGGCGCCCTGCCCCCCGCCGGCGTCGCCGACCGCTGAGTGAAGGTCGTGCATGCCTTGTGGTGCGGGCGTCCCGGCTGCTCTTTTTCAGGAAGCAGGCGGGACGCCCGATGGTACTTACTTTACCCGTCAGGCGAATGTCAATTGTGCTTCAACTGCTGTTTCGAGACGGAAAGAGGGTGTTAAGCGGCTGAAAAACGCCTTCTTTGACCCACAAATCGTTCTGGCGGACGTAAAGTAAGTGCCAGTGGGCAGGACGCCGGCGCCACAAATTAAGACCGGATCCGAAGGGACGCCGTTGCTGCGGCGGGTCACGCGATCGATTGGTACGCGCGGGGGCGGTACAGGAAGTCGACGATGTTGCCTTCGTGCGGTTGCAGCCAATTGAGACGGATCGTCGGGATGCCGCCGAAGTTAAGACGGTCGATGTGTAGGGCGTCTAAGAGGCGGCGGCGGAACGGTTCGTCGTCGGTGACGGCGGAGCAGACCAGCGTCGGCCCCATCTTTTCGATCATGTCGGCCTGCGGGCATTCCACCACCGTCACGAACGGGAACATGAATTCCTTCTTAACGACGGCGGCTTCGGGCGTCGGCGCGAAGACGACCGTCGGCAGCAGGTAGTCGCAGCGTTCGTGCTGAATGAGGCGGGAACCGTCGCGGTGCTTGGCGGTGTAGTCGACCACGCCCGGTTCCTCCAAATCCTGATCGATCATCTTAGACACCGCTTCCGCGACGCCCTTCGTGGTGAAGGCGGCCAGCGACGCTTCGGGGTGGTCGTGCGGCAACACCTTCACCTCGGCCAGCTTCTTAGCCAGGTGGTCGGCGATTTCCCGGCCGTGGCGCGAGACGAAAATCGCCGACGTATTGATGCAGCCGCGGCCGCTGTTGGCGAAGACGCTTTCCAGCATCATGTCGGCGTGCTTTTCCCACTGGTCGACTTGGTCGTCGCCGAGGAGGATCTTCGAGAAGCCGGGACCGTGGACTTGCACGTTCGGGTTGCCGCGGTACTGGTCGACGGTTTTGGCGTCGCCGAAGATGAGCGCCCGCAGGTTGCTGCCGAGGATGGTGCCGCCGACGTCGCGCGGGCCGGGGTAGACGCCGATCGCTTCACGAGGGATGCCCGCCTGGTAGAAGGCTTCGGTGATGCGATAGGGGGTCCACGGTTCCGATGAACCGGGCTTTAAGACAAGGCCGACCTGCAACGGAATGATCGGCAGCCAGAGGGTGTGGACGCCGGGGGAGTTCGACGGCAGGATGAGGCCGAGGGCGTCTGTAAGACACTGGTAGCTGATCGGCACGCCGCGTTCCTCGCCGTAGCCGCGGGCGAAGACGTTTAGATCGAGGCCGCGGGTGAGCGATTCGAGGATCTTACCCATTTCGTTCATCACGAACTGATTCTTCGCCATGTTGGCGCGCGCCAGTCGTTCGGGCAGGCCGGTGCTGGCCGACTGCTGCTTGACGAACTCTTCGGGGGACTGTGTGCCGTCGCCCATCGGCAGTGTGGCGGTGGTGTACAGTTCGCCGGCTTTTTTCATCATCGCCAAGAGGTCGGCGACGGGAATCTTACGCAGCGCGTCGCGGGCTTTGCCGGCTTGGCGAAGGTCGCGCGCGACGATGCCGGCGTTGGCCTGGCCGACCTTGGCGATCGGTTCGCCGGTCGCGAAGTGTTTCACTTCGTCGACGTCCATGCTGGCGTACGGCTTGCCCCATCGAAGAACCGGAAGAGTCAGCATGGTGGAACCTTTGTCTGAATCGGAGTGGTAAGATCCGCCCTAAGGAGGACGAAGAATCGTAGGGCGGACCTCCTGGTCCGCCCGATCAGCACGGATAGGACGGAAATCGGGCGGACCGGGAGGTCCGCCCTACGATGGTCGCTGCGTGCGAAGCGCGATCAGTAGACGCCGACGGTGGTCGTTTTGGCGAAGACGTGGTACGGCCGAACGCCGCTGACGCCGTCCCACGGGTACTTGGCGAAGGGGGCTTCGCGTTCGCCTTCGTCGCGTTCGAGGAAGCCGGGCAGGAAGAATTCATCGGTCAGCGTGTACAACTTCACCCGGCCGGTCTCGCCGAAGCCGACGACCTTTTTGTGGTCGTCGAAGTCGACGACTTCCACCACGGCCCGCGGCTGCGGGGCGTAGTACGAAATCTTGTAGCCGTCTTCGGGGCCGACCGGCTTGCTGGCGGCCAGGCCCATCAGCGTGTTGCCGTAGGTGGGGGTCATGTAGGCGCCGTCGAGCAGTTCCTCGCAGGCGAAGCGGGTGAACTGCGGCGTGAACTCGGTGCCGCCGGAAAAGACCCCGGTGATGCCGATCTGGCCGATGGACGTACCCATCGATTCAAGCCGCAGCGCCAGCGCTTCGAGCAGCTTGGGGGTGGTGAACATGCACTTCACGTCGTGACCGGCGGTCAGCACCGTCACCGCTTGGTCGATGATGTGGTCCAGGTAGGCTTTGG
>JBOFFD010000337.1:0-2846 GCA_051648425.1 Planctomycetia bacterium | reverse complement strand
CTCCCCCGGTTGGAAGACTTGGCGCTGTTCTGGCCGATGCTGGCCACCAGTGGCACCGGCCAGCATTTGACCTGCTACAACAGCCTCATCGGCGGACCAAGGAAACCGGGCGAGGCCGGCGGCCCGCGTGAATTCCATGTCGTCCTGATGGACAACGGTCGAACCAATCTGCTGGCCGACCCAGAACAGCGCGACGCCGCCCAGTGCATCCGCTGCGGCGCCTGTCTCAACGTCTGCCCGATCTTCAAGAACGTCGGCGGCCACAGTTACGGCACGACCTACCAAGGCCCCATCGGCGCGGTCATCACGCCGCATCTGAAGGGCCTCGAGAACTGGAAGCACCTACCCTACGCCAGCAGCCTGTGCGGCAACTGCACCGAAGTCTGCCCGGTGAAGATCGACATCGCGCACCACCTGCTGCACAACCGACGGAACGCGGTGCAGGCCGGCTTTAGCGCTTGGTGGGAAAAACTCGCCTTCCGCGGTTTCGTCGTCGGCATGAAGTCGAAGTCGCTGTACCGTTGGGGCGCCTGGTCGGCGAAGGTGGGCGACTGGTGGTTCCGCGCCCTAGGATTGGACAAGGGGCGCTTCCTGAATCCGGTCCACGGCTGGACTAAGTCACGGACGTTGCCGAAACTGGCGAAGCAATCATTCCGCGACTGGTGGGACGAAGAAGGGTCGCGCGAAACGAAGTAACACGCTGACGGTCGGCCGTCAGTTGGCCATCGGCGAGACCGGGCCGGCCTCTGCTTCAGCGACGGTCTTTTTCTTCGCGCCGACGTCCCGCGTCGCATCTTTGACTTCGCGGTGCAGCACCCAGCGGGCGTTCGTCCGCCCTCCGATCGAACGAAAAACGGTCGGCGCCTTCGCGCCGGCGATCTCTGCGACGTTGCGGACGGCCTCTACCGACAGTGACAACCCAAGGTCGTGGCGACGCTCGGCCGCCGCCAGGGCGTCCAATTCCGCCTGCCGCCGGCCGACGACTTCAAACAGCCGCTTCTCGGCTTCGACGTCGTTTTCAAAGTGGAAGCCGATGCTGAACGAGCCCGCCCCTGCTTTGATTTCCCGATCCAGGAACCGCGTTAGGCCGCGGTCGTAGGCGGTCGCTTCGCAGCGAAGGGTGAAGACGTCCGACCGCCAATCGGCCGGCGCCTCGAAGAGGAACGAGAACTCCCGCTTCTCTTCCAACGTCGTTTGACTGGACCGACGGATCTTGAAGAAGACGCCGTGCCCGCGCCGCAGAATGCCGCTGGCGACGAGCACCTGTCGCGGCGGCAGTCGTTCCAGCTTCACGTTCGCCTTCCGCATCGTCTCGGCTTCCAGCGAGAACGCCGCCCCTGGCAGCAGCTTGTAGCCGACTTCCCCGCGGCCGTTCTCCTCGGTCGATTCCACCACCATGATCGACCCTTGAACGTCGGTGGCGGTCTGGGTCTGCGGCGCGTAGTCGCGGATGCGGTAGCGGTCGGCGGCGTTCGTGAACTCGTAAACGATTTCCTTCACGTCGGCTTCTTTCCCGTCGTTGGCGATGCGCGGCGAGATCCGCACCACCGCCTCTATGATGCGCCGGTCGGGGAACTGCTGCGCCGAGCACGGCGGCGTGACGTCCCGGCACCGCACGGTCTTGTCGACATCAAACTCAAGAACCGGGGGTCCGGCGTTTGCGAACGTCGCCGCGCTAAAAACAAGACCGGCCGCCAGCCGAAGAAAGGAGGTGGAACCCATCGATCGTCGCATGATCAGCGATCCCATCCGCTCTGGACGGCGGCGGATTCGGTCTCGCACGAGAAAAGGGCGATGGGACCGGACACGCCGCCGCTTTAGCGGCACATACCCGCAGTCCCCGCCCCTTGCAAGAGCAATTTCATTCCGATGGACGGACTACTTCGCGTCCGGCGTCGGAATCACGGCGATTTCAACGTCGCGGAAGTCGAGATCCGTCGTCGGGTCGTGCGATTGCAGCGAAATCGAACCGGCCGCGGCGCGATATCCGTTGCGCGGGTTGTCGTTCGGTTCCCGCAGGTCGGTGAAGTCCGAAACCTGGTAGCCGTCGACCCACACGCCGATCGACCGACCGGCAGCCACGATCGTCTTCTTGAAGAACTTCTTGTCGTCGGCGACCACTTTTCGCGTCGCCACTTGGCGATAGATGCCTCCCGTGCCGAAGTCGACCGGCTTCGTGCGATCGTCCCCGGTCCACTGATTGCGGATTTGCGATTCGTAGCCCATCCAAAACTGGTTCGGAATCCCGCGGAAGAACACGCCGGAATTGAAATGCGTGCCGTTCACCCGGACGTCGAGCTGCAACACGAAATCCTTGTAAAGTTCCTCGGTCTCCAACTGGCCCTGGCCGCCCTTGTCGATCCCCGCCACAGCCGGCACGTCGACGTGCAACAGGTCGTCCTTCACGGTCCACTGCTGCTTCAGCGACTTTTCGTTCGGCTGAGTCGGTTTGTCGAGCGTCTTCCATCCGGAAAGATCCTTGCCGTTGAAAATCGGCTTCAGACCGAGCGGCTTGAGTTTGATGTTCTTAAACTCAATCTTACTGCCGGGGTTGTGCTGCTGCAAACCGAAGTGACCGTATTGAAAGCGCGAGTCCTTAACGTCGGCGATCACCTCGCCGTTGATCTTCGTGACGATGTGGTCCCCGTCGGCGGTGACTTCGTAGCTGCGCCATTCGCCTTCGCCCTTGACCAGTTTCTTCGCGGGGGCGACGTCGTAAAGACCGCCGGTCTGATACAAGAGGCCGCGCGGGTCGTTGTCGTCGATCTGCGCTTCGTAGCCGTGGACTTTGTCGGCGACGAACTTCGGGCCGGTGGTCGCGCCGCGGAAGAAGACGCCGCTGTTCC
>JBOFFD010000336.1:0-2965 GCA_051648425.1 Planctomycetia bacterium | reverse complement strand
CTCATCGCCCGGCGGGTCCGCGAGCAGAACGTCTTCTGCGAGATCGTCCGACACGACCTGTCGGCGGAGCGCGTCCGCGAACTTCGGCCGAAGGGCGTCATTTTCTCCGGCGGGCCGTCCAGCGTCTACGAAGCCGGCGCCCCCCACTGCGACCCCGCGCTTTTCGACCTCGGGGTGCCGGTGCTGGGCATTTGCTACGGCATGCAACTGGCCTGCTTCACGCTCGGCGGCCAGGTCCATTCGGTCCCCAGCCGCGAGTTCGGCCGAACGCCGCTCAAGGTGGTCGACTCGGCCGGCCTCTTTGAAAACGTCGCGACGGACACGATCGTTTGGATGAGCCACGGCGACCAGGTGCAGTCGGTCGGCGACGACTTCCTGCCGCTGGCCGCCACGGAAAGCTGCCGCATCGCCGCCGTCCGGCACCGGACCCGACCGATCTACGGTTTGCAGTTCCACCCGGAAGTGTCGCACTCCGTCGACGGCTCGACCGTGCTGCGCAACTTCCTGTTCAACGTCTGCGGCTGCGTCGGCGATTGGAAGCTCGAACGGTTTCTGGAAACGGAAATCGATCGACTGCGCCAGGTCGTCGGCAAGCAGCGCGTCGTCTGCGGTCTTTCGGGCGGGGTCGACTCCGCGGTGACGGCCGCCCTGCTGCAAAAAGCGGTGGGCGACCGGCTGACCTGCATCTTCGTGGACAACGGCCTGTTGCGCAAGGGAGAGCGCGACGCCGTCGAAAAGACGTTCCGCGGCCACTTCCACGCCGATCTGCGGGTGGTCGACGCCGCCGACACGTTTTTGTCGCGGTTGGCGGGAGTGTCCGATCCGCAACAGAAGCGCATCATCATCGGGCACACCTTCATCGACGTCTTCAAGGCCGAGGCGGCGTCGATCCCCGACGCCGACTTTCTGGCGCAAGGAACGCTCTACCCCGACGTGATTGAAAGCGGGCAGAACCCGGACGGCCCGGCGGCGGCCATCAAGGCGCACCACAACGTCGGCGGGCTGCCGGCGGAATTGGGCTTTGAACTCGTCGAGCCGTTGCGGCTGCTTTTCAAGGACGAAGTGCGGCGATTGGGGTTGGAACTGGGGCTGCCGGAGGAGATGGTCTGGCGGCATCCCTTCCCCGGCCCCGGACTTGCGGTGCGCTGTCTGGGGGCGGTCGAGCGGACCCGTCTTGATGTACTCCGCGAGGCGGATACTATCTTCTTGGAAGAGTTGCACAAGGCCGGGCTTTATCGGAAGATCGCCCAAGCGTTCGCCGTGCTGCTGCCGGTGCGGTCGGTCGGCGTGATGGGCGACGGCCGAACGTACGACGAAGTGATCGCCCTGCGGGCGGTGACGACCGACGACTTCATGACCGCGGACTGGGCGGTGGTCGATCCGGCAGTGCTGGGCCGGGTCTCCACGCGAATCATCAACGAAGTGCGCGGCGTCAACCGCGTGGTGTACGATATCAGCACGAAGCCGCCGGCGACGATCGAATGGGAATGAAGCGGCCCGCCGCGGTTCCCCGTCGTAAACCACGCCGCCCCTGACCCACTGCTTACAGGCCGCCAACGGGAACAGCGTCATGGCCGACTATTCGTCGAACCGGTACGGTCGTTCGTCCAGCCGCTGGGACGGCGCCACGTTGTCGATCCGGCTCGGCGAG
Organism: Planctomycetia bacterium; assembly: GCA_051648425.1. Taxonomy (GTDB): domain Bacteria; phylum Planctomycetota; class Planctomycetia; order Kolteriales; family Kolteriaceae; genus JBOFFD01. Next base: position 1,314 of record JBOFFD010000336.1, on the reverse strand, counting down.
CTGTTCGGAATCACGATCCGCGTCCATATCGCCTTCGTCATCTTCATGGTGTTGGAACTGCTGCGCGACTTCCCGCGCGGCTTTGAAGTGAATCTGGCGTGGCTGTCGGTCTTGTGGATCAGCATCCTACTGCACGAGTTCGGCCACTGCTTCGGGGCGCGCGCGGTCGGCGGCTCGGCCGACGACGTTCTGCTGTGGCCGCTCGGCGGGTTGGCCTCGGTGCATACGGCGCAACGGCCGCTCGATTCCCTGGTCGCCACGGTGTGCGGGCCGGCGGTGAACTTCGCCATCTGCCTCGCCGTCCTGCCGCTGTTGGCGGTCTACGGCGAAGTGTCGCCGTCGCTCTTCAATCCGTTCGGCGGCCTGGGCGTCACCGCCGACATGCTGCGCGGCGCGCCGGTCCTTTTCTTCGCGCACCTCGTCTTCACCATCAACTACGTGCTGCTGCTCTTCAACGTGCTGCTGCCGATGTTCCCGATGGACGGCGGCCGAATCCTGCAGGAACTGCTCTGGTTTCGCATGGGCTACGCGCCGTCGATGTACGTGGCCTGCATGATCGGGTTCTACGGCGGCATTCTGTTCACCGCCGGCAGCTTGTACTTCCAAAACATCCTGCTGGCGTTCGTGGGGGTCAACAGCGTCATCGTCTGTCTGCAAATGCTGCGGCAGTTGCAGACCGGCGCCCACGTCGTCGAAAACGAGTTCGGCTACGATTTCTCGCAGGGCTACACCAGCCTGGAACGCAGCAACCCGAAATCGCAGAAGACGCAGTCGCGGTCGCTGGGCCAGATTTTCCGCGATTGGCAGCGACGGCGCCAAGAGGCGGCGGCCGCCCGCTTGGAAACCGAAGTCGACCGCATCCTCGAAAAGATTTCGACCCGCGGCATCGGCAGTCTTTCGCGCACCGAAAAGCGCATCCTGAACGAAGCCTCGTCGACGAAGCGCCGTCGCAAGTACGAGTTCTAAGACGCCGTCCGCGCATTCTTCGTTAGCCGCCGCTTTCCGCAGCGGCGCGTCCTTTCTTCCGTTTCGCAAGAACCGTCGACCCATCGGAAGCGCCGCCGCGGAAAGCGGCGGCTGACAAAGCAGCTTGTCGGCCCGTCGCCGGCTTCTCGTACAATCGTCCTTCGTCTCTCAGCCGGTCTGAACGGAGGTCGATTCCTTGCTGCGCATACTTCTCACCAACGACGACGGCATCTACGCCCCCGGCCTGCGCGCGCTGCATCGCGCTCTGCGCGCCGCCGGACACGACGTGACCCTGGTCGCCCCCGCCTCGGAGCAAAGCGCCGTCGGTCACAGCATCACCCTGTTCAC
>JBOFFD010000335.1:0-4105 GCA_051648425.1 Planctomycetia bacterium | reverse complement strand
GGGTCGAAGTTAAGGACGAAAAGGAGTTGCGAAAGGCACTGGGAGAAGTCTTCTCCTCCGACGTCGTCATGAAGGTCGTGCCGCAACTGATGGAGTTGGGCACTTGACGTGAACCGCCGTCCGTGAACGAACCGGCGGCGTCAAAGGTTTTCAGATCCGGCGCGATCGACGTCGCCTCCTACACGTGCAGGAACGGAAACAGCGCCGCTTTGCGTTCGGCGGTCAGCGGGGAGCCGTATTCGGAAATCTCGAACGCTTCGACCACCTGCACGTCTTCGCCAGACGGTCCCAGGGCGGCGACGAGGCGCCGGCGGTGCGCGTCGGCCCGCAGCGCGAAATCCTTGAGATACCACTTCTTCACCCACGCCAACCGCTCGGCGGCGCCGGTCGGCACCTCGTTCAGAAACCCTCGGTTGAACGGCATCCACTCGTAGAACTGCGAGGCGTGCTTGTCGAGCATCGCCGTCACTTGGTCCACCACCGAATCGATCGGCACGATCATGTCCGCCGAGAACGGGCACGGCCGACTGAACGTGTCGCTCAAGGAACCGAAGATCGGGTTGGCGTGCAGGAACGGCACGTCGGGGGCGCAGTGCGGCACCGTCACCATGTAGGCGGCGTCCTGCACGAGCTGCGCGGTGTAGCGGTGGTCGGGGTGGTAGTCGTTGGGACGGTGGGTGAGGACCAGATCCGGCTTCGCGCGGCGGATGAGACGGACGGTCTCCAACCGGTTGGCGACGGTCGGTTCCAGACCGCCGTCGGGATGGGACAGGACGTGGTAAGAAATACCTAAGACGCCGCCGGCCGCCGCCGCCTCGGCCCGTCGCCGATCGGCCAACGCCGCCGGTTCCTCCGACTGGTGGCCGCACCGGCCGTCGGTCATGCTGACGAACACCACCTCCACGCCCGCCGCCGTCCACAACGCCGCCGTCCCGCCCGCCTTGATGTCGCAGTCGTCGGGATGGGCGCCAATCACCAACACTCGTTGCTTCGCCACCGGTCTTACTCTTTCAAAAGGAAGGATATTTCTTAGGCGGGCGGTTGAAACATCGGCCCGATGCAAGCGTCGTCGGCGACGACCGAACCGGCCGGCACCAGTGCGAACGGCCCGATGCGGCAGCGGCCGCCGATCGTCGCCGGCCCGCGCAATACGGTGAACGGTTCGACGATCGTATCGCGGCCGATCACCACGCCCGCTTCAATCACCGTGGTGCGCGGATCGACGATCGTCACGCCGGCGTCCATCCAGTGGTCTTGGATGCGCTTCTGCATCAGGGCGTGGATTTCGGCCAATTGCCGGCGATGGTTGACGCCGGCCATGTCGGTTTCATCGGCCAACGGTTCGACGGCCACCGTTTCGCCGGCCGCCGCCAGCAGCCCGGGAACATCCGTCAGGTAGTATTCGCCTTGGGCGTTGGCCGGCTTCACTTGCGCCAGCGTTTCAAAAAGGGCGGGGCCGTCGAAGACGTAGAAGCTGGGGTTGATCTCGCGGATTTCCCGCTGCGCCGGCGTGGCGTCGCGGTGTTCGACGATCGCCTTGAAACGGCCGTCGGCGTGCCGTTCGATCCGTCCCAGGCCGGTGGCGTCGCCCACCACCGCCGACGCCACGAACGCCTTCGCCTTCGTCGCCGCGAACCGTTCCAGCATCCCCGCGACCAGCTCGGCCCGCACCATCGGTCCGTCGCCCGCCAGCACCACCACCGGCCCCCGCCAGCCGGCCAGCGCCTCGCGGCAGACCGAAACGGCGTGCCCCGTCCCCTTCTGTTCCGCCTGCACCACGAACTCGACGCCCGGCCGACCGCCGAACTTCGCCCGCACCAGGTCGGCCCCGTAGCCCACCACCACCACCTGCCGCCGCACCCCCGCCGCCGAAAGCGCGTCGAGCACGTACTCAAGCAGCGGCCGACCGCAAACTTCGTGCAGCACCTTCGGCAGGTCGGATTTCATGCGGGTGCTTTTGCCGGCCGCCATCACCACGGCCGCCGCCGCTTCGGTCTCGGACATCCTGCTTTTCCCCCGCGGCGCCAGCCCCCGATCCTTCCCCGCGACTCTTTCTCGCGGGGCGGCGCGCCGCTTTTCCGCCCACCATTCTGCCAGCCGACCCTCGCCCCGGCAACCGGTCGAAACCGTCGCAACTCGCCGGCCCGCGCCCTTTCGCCTTGTCGACGCCCGCGCCGCCGCCGACAATGCGCCAGAGGACGCCGCGCACTTCAAACCAGGGAACATCCGAATGCCGACACCGCCGCCTTCCTACGAACTCCGTGAAGCGATCGTGCGGCACGCCCTCTGCTCGCTGGGCGAGAGCCTGGAAACGATGTCGCCGCGCGACCGCTACTTCGCCGTCGCGCTGGGCCTGCGCGACCGACTGTTGGTGGCGGCGCTGGAGACCACCCGCCGCTACCAGGCGGCCGACGCCAAGCACGTCTTCTATCTATCGATGGAATTCCTGATGGGCCGGGCGTTGGGAAACAACCTGGCCAACGCCGGTTTGCTGACCGAGTGTCAACAGGTTGTCGCCGACCTGGGCCTGGGCATCGACCTCGACGAAATCCTTGACGAAGAACCCGACGCCGGCCTTGGCAACGGCGGCCTGGGTCGGCTCGCCGCCTGCTTTCTCGATTCGTTGGCCACCCTCGGCATTCCCGGTTTCGGCTATGGCGTCAACTACACCTACGGCATGTTCCGCCAAGCGATCATCGACGGCCGGCAGGTCGAAAACCCCGACAACTGGCTGCAGTTCGGCACCCCTTGGCTGATCGAACGCCCCGACGAAGCCCTCGCCATCCCGATGTACGGCCGGGTCGAGTGGCGTCAATCGCCCGGCGACGGCGTCCATCCCTTCTGGGTCGACACCCGCACCGTCCTCGGCATTCCGCAGGACATGCCGATCGTCGGCTACGGCGGCAAGACCGTCAATATGCTGCGCCTCTTCTCCGCCCGCGCCTCCAATGAATTCGACGTCCGCATCTTCAACGACGGCGACTACCTCGACGCCGTCCAACAGAAAGTTTTGTCCGAAACCATCAGCAAGGTCTTATACCCCGACGACCGGCTGCAACAGGGACGAGAACTTAGACTCGTCCAAGAGTATTTCCTGGTCGCCTGCGCGCTGCGCGACATTCTCAAACGGTTCGACTTCGACGACTTCCGCGACATGCCGAGCAAGGTCGCCATCCAACTGAACGACACCCATCCGGCGCTGGCGGTCGTCGAACTGCAGCGCATCCTGGTCGATGAAAAACTCCTGCCGTGGGACGTCGCCTGGGAAATCACGACGAAGACGCTGGCCTACACCAATCACACGCTCATGCCCGAGGCGCTGGAGCGGTGGCCGGTGCCGCTCATGGGCAAAGTGCTGCCGCGCCACCTTGAATTGATCTTCGAGATCAACCGCCGGTTCTTAGACCACGTCGGCGAAGTTCGGCCGAATGAACCGGGCAAGCTCGCCCGCGTGTCGATCATCGAGGAAGGCCCGGTGCAGCAGGTCCGCATGGCGCACCTCGCCATGATCGGCGGGCACGGCGTCAACGGGGTGGCGGCGTTGCATTCCGAGCTGGTGAAGACCCGGCTCGCCCCCGATTTTTACGACCTGTGGCCCGAGAAGTTCAGCAATAAGACCAACGGCGTGACGCAGCGCCGCTGGCTGCTGTGGGCGAACCCCGGCTTGGCCGACCTCGTGACTCAGGCCGTCGGCGACGGTTGGATCGTCGACATGGAAAAGATGCGCGGTCTCGAAAAGTTCGCCGACGATTCTTCGTTCCTCGACGCTTTCCTGGCGGTGAAGAAGGCCAACAAGCAGCGGCTCGCCAAACTGGCGCTCGACGTCACGGGCGTCGGCGTCGACCCCGCCGCCATGCTCGACGCCCAGGTGAAACGCATCCATGAGTACAAGCGGCAGCTTCTCAACATCCTACACATGGTGCATTGGTATCTGAAGATCGCCGACGACGGCGTCCGTCCCGCCGCGCCGCGAACGTTCGTCGTCGCCGGCAAGGCCGCCCCCGGCTACGTCAAGGCGAAGATGATCGTTCGGTTGGTGCATCAGATCGCCGACGTCGTCAACCGCGACCCGCGCGTCCACAGTCTGATTAAGATCGTCTTCCTG
>JBOFFD010000334.1:0-7950 GCA_051648425.1 Planctomycetia bacterium | reverse complement strand
CACCGCCGCCGCCACCGCTGCCGCCGCCGTAACCGCCGCCGCCGCCACTGCTGCCGCCGCCGTAACCACCGCCGCCGCTGCCGCCGCCGTAGCCGCCACGGCTGCCGCCGCCGCCACCGCCGCCGTAACCACCGCGGCCGCCACCGCCGCCGCCGCCGCTGCCACCGCCGCCGCCGCCTTCGCCGCCGCTGCGTTCACGGGCTTCGTTGACGGTCAACGGCCGACCGTTGAACGCTTGGCCGTCGAGGTTGGCGATCGCTTCGGCCGCCTCTTCGGCGGTCTGCATTTCGACGAATCCGAAACCGCGCGACCGGCCGGTTTCCCGGTCCATGACGACCTGCGCCGTCACGACGGTTCCATATTGACGGAACACCTGCTCCAGCTCAGCGTTGCTGCAAGTGTAGGGGAGATTGCCAACGTAAATTTTCTTCGCCATGATACGAGCGATCCTTTTTCCCGCCAGGAGATACGAGCGATAGAGACGATGGTACTAGGGGTTGCGGACAGTTGCAGGTCGAGCGGAAACCGCCGACCCGGACGAACGACGCATGGTTTGGAGCATGACCCGATTCTTCACGGCGAAGCCGTCTCCGACCGAGCGACAGCGAAAGGAAGTTTTGACGGGACGACCCTTCGATGCTTCGTTTCCGAGGTGCGGCTTTCGATCGCCCACTTCCATGATCCATCGATCCGTTCCATCACCACAGACGAAGATTTTCTCGACGACGACTGACCGCCCCTTGGAAGAAATCCTTAGGTGAACGGACGTTTCGTATCTCTGAGCAGGTCGAGCTGCGACAGGTAGGCTCGGTCTTGCAACGAAACACAAACACTTCGATCGACGCTGAGCAGATCCTTCGTAATGCGGATCATCTCCAGAGATTCGCTGTCGAATCCTCTTTCCACGCGCAATAACTATGACGAATCCGCGTCAAAATGTCCAGACTATTTTCCCGCCTTCCGTCTCGATTTGTCAAAATCCTCGCGAACCGTCACTTTTCGACCCTTGCCGGCCGCCGGTCTTCCACCGCGATCTTGACTTTCCCCATGAACTGGAAGATCGGCAGAAACGTGCTGATCGCCGCCGTCCCCTTCAGACTACCGTCCGCCAGTTTGATGTGGCCCGGACCGGCGCCGCCCCGGCCCATCGTCCCGTCGACCGCGTACCATTCCCCGCCGACGTACGCTTCCGTCCACATGTGGTAGCCCATCGAACCGCTACCTTCCAGGTACACCAGCCCCATCGCCGTCCGCGCCGGAATTCCCGCCGACCGACACAGCGCCGTCAGCAGCACCGCATGTTCGGTGCAGTCGCCCTGGCGCGTCGACAGCACCGTCAGCGCGTCGGCGAAACCGACCGAGAAGTCGCGGTTCGTCATCGCGCCGTCGACCCACTTTTCAAGCCGTTCGACGCGCTCCCACGGTGACAGGTCGTCGGCGCCGGCATGCTCTTTCGCGGCGGCGGTCATCGATGGGTCGTCGGATTGAATGAAGCCGTTCGGCGCCAGGTAGTCGGCCAGTTTCGTCCGCTCGTCGGCGGTCAATTCCCGCCGCGCGTCGGTGGGCGGCCGCCGCCGTTCCACTTGCAGCCGAACGACGCCGCCATCCTGCGACAGCACCTTCTGGTACGCCGTCGCCGGCAGCGCGGCGGCGCCCGCGTCGGTAAGGGTCAGCTTGTAGACGACCGCCGCGGCTTCATGCAGCCCCTCGGTCGGCCCCTGAAGTTTGACCAGCGTGCCCACCCCCAAGTCGACCCCGCCCTCCAACGGTCGGTCGACGGCGTCGGCCCGCGTCCCTCGCTGCAACACCAACGGCAGCTCGCCCAACGGCATCCGCATCTTCACCACGGTCCCCGCGTCGTCGATCCACAGCGACGCCGCCACCGGCAGCAGGTCGGTCGTCTGTTCGACGCGCCGCAGCGACCGCGGCGCGCCACCTAAGAACTCCGTTTCTTCTCGGCCCGCTTCCTTCAGACGCACCACCGCCACTTGGTTTACGTCCGGCATGAACATTTTGAACGACCGCTCTTCCGCCGCCGCCAGCGGCTTTTCGCGCAGCAGCCGCTCGGCGGCGTACGGTCCCAGTACGTCGTCCGACCAATCGATCGTCTGTCGTTCGGTTCGATCGGAAGTGACGTCGATCTGAAACTTGCCCGCGTCGTCCAGTCGGCCGCGCGTCCGCATCTTCTGCGCGCCCATCGTCGTCCGCGACTCGACGGCGTACAGCCGGCCGTCGGCCAACTCGAACGAGTGGACCGTCTGCTGCATCGGGGTTTCGTCGCCGAAGCGCTGCACCACCAGATTCATCGTCTGCGTGATGTGAAAGACCGTCTGGCCGCCGGCTTCAACGCGATCGACCACCGTGTGCGCATAGCCGATCTTCTTCCCCGATAGATACGCGACGTCCCACGTCTCCGAGACCGACAACCCGCCGGCGGCGTCCGCTTTCGTCCAACCGAATACGGCGACGCACACGAGCGCCGCTGTCAAAGCCAAATCGCGCCGCGACGGCCGACCGACGTTCAGACCAAAAGAAACTGACATGACGGATTCCTTTCCGATTCGAGGACCGCGTTCGGTCGGTACGTCCGCCGCCGCGCGCACAGTAGTCTACTCACCGACGAAGCGCCGCTTCAAGTCCGCGAGCCGGTCCCGGCGGCGCGCAGGAAACCGGCCCGTTCGCCGCGGAGGAAGGCGGCGGTCGTCGGAATTTGGAAATGCGCGACGCCGACCATCGCCAAGTGCCGGCCGGGGTCGGGGTCGTTCGGACTGACGCCGACGCCGAACACGCCGTCGGCCGCCCAGAATCCTCCGATTTTGTTTAACAGCGACGGGTGAAAGACGCTGAGACGACTTGCCGTGAGAAACGAGGCGTGCCAGTTAGTAAGCCGGCCGACGGGCGGCGCCGTGAAGCGGAAATGCAGGCCGCCGACGCTGAAGGTGTGGACGGCGGCGAAATCATTCCAACGCTGCGCGACGCGAACCGAGTTCGGCGAAAGCCGCGTCGTCGTCGAGGACGTCTTTTTCGCCAAGCCGGGCGCGAGGTCGGCGAGGTAGTAGCCCGCGGGCGACGGCTCGGCGGCGACGGAACCGGCCGTCAAGCAGACGAACATCAACCCGAGCCGCACTATGTTCACGACGAAGCCCTCCGTTTGATCGGCCTCGTTATAAGAAAAGTCGGCGGCCGGCGTCTTATGCCCCTCCGGCGCGGGGGGCGGTCGCCAGGCGGTTGACGTCGACGGCGAGGGGACGTTCGGTGGCGAATCGGCGTCGTGATGATACACCATTTCATCGTAGGACCTGCAATCATCGGAAATCGACAGGAAGGCGATCCCGGACATGAAACGGATCCTTGCATTGTTCGTCGTCTACTTCGCGTCGACCGCCGCGCTCCAAGCGGCCAAACCGAACATCTTGCACATTCACGCCGACGACCACCGTCCGGACGGATTGCGGGCGCTCGGCGACCCGACGCTTCAGACGCCGAATCTCGACTCGCTCGTCGAACGCGGCACGACCTTCACGCATTGCTACACGATGGGTTCGATGGTCGGCGCGGTGTGTACGCCGAGCCGGACGATGATGCTGACGGGACGCTCTTGGCAACGGATTCCCGGCGCTCCCGCCGCCGCGGAAAATGCGAAGGATCCCAAGACGTTTCTGCCGCGCGTCCTCCAGGCCGCAGGCTATCAAACTTGGCAGATGGGAAAGGCCGGGAACGGCTTCCCGGCCGGCCTTAAGGAATTTGAAACCAGCACGTTCGATGAAGGCAGTGGTGTAGAGCGTGCGACTTGCAGCCGACGCCTCGCCGACGCGACGATCAAGTTCTTAAAGGCTCGAACGGCGACGAATGAAACCAGGCCGTTCTACATCTACTTGGCGCCGCCGGTCCCGCACGACCCGCGGGAAGCCGAGCCTCGGTTTCACGGTCTCTACGACCCGAAATTGATCCCGCTGTCGCCGGCCTTCATGCCACAGCACCCGTTCGACAACGGCGAGATGACCGTGCGGGACGAACTACTCGCACCGTGGCCCCGCACCCCCGACGACACGAAGCGGCAACTCGCCGACTATTACGCCTGCATCACCGGCCTCGACCACCACGTCGGTCGAATTTTCGCCGAGCTGAAAGCGAGCGGCCGATGGGACGACACCATCATCGTCTTTAGTGCGGACAACGGCCTTTCGATGGGGGAGCACGGCTTGTTCGGCAAGCAGAATCTTTACGAATACGGTGGTATGCACGTGCCCCTTGTGATCGCCGGTCGCGGCATCGCCAAGGCCCGCCGCGAATCGCTCGTCTATCTGATGGACCTCTTCCCCACTTTCGCCGGCTGGGCCGGCGCCGAACTGCCTGATGGGATCGACGGCGAGGATCTCGCCCCCGTTCTGCAAGGCAGGGCCGCCAAAGTGCGCGACGTTCTCTACACCGGCTACCGCGATTGTCAACGCGCTGTTCGGGATGATCGCTGGAAGCTCATTCGCTACCCGCTCGTCGATCGCACTCAACTGTTCGATCTGAAGATCGATCCCCACGAGCTGCACAACCTGGCCGCTCGGTCTGAATATGCGGACAAGGTCAAGGAAATGACCGCGCATCTGACTAATGAGATGGCCCGCTTCGCGGACAAAACCCCACTGACGGTCGAAACTCCGAAACCCGCCGAATGGACGCCCCCTAAGAAAAAAGGGCGTTAACGTCGTCCGTCGAGCCGAGATTCCGCCGCGGCGCGCACCGAGGCGGCTTGCGTGCGTCTTTCATCGGGATCCGATCGAGGCGGACCGATGAAGAAACGCCGGCGTCTTACGCGCCGACGGCGCGCGGGTCGGTCGCCAGGCGGTTGACGTCGGCGGTCAGATGGTCGCGGATCATCTTCGCGCGGTCTTCGCGGCGCACCTTTCGGCCGTCCACTTCCTGCACGTAAAACACGTCGATCGCCTGTTCCGCGTACGTGGCGATCTTAGCGTACACGATCCGCAAGCCCAACCGTTCCAACCCCTTCGCCAACGTGTAAAGCAGATAGCGCCGGTTGGCGGTGAAGACGTCGACCACGGTGAAGACTTCGCTGGAAGCGTCGTCGATGGTGATGCGGGTGGCGACCGAGCCGACGAGCGGCTTCTTAGGAGTGAAGATCGACGGGCGGCTCGACCAAAGGACGTCGGACGCGGAAAGTTCGCCGAGCAACAGGCGCCGAATGGTGCGTCCGACCATCGCGCGGCGATCGTCGGACGGCGCGCCGGCGTGATGGGTGTCGACCACTTCGAACTGCGTAAGGACGGCGTCGCCGTCTAAGAGGCGGATGCCGGCCGACAAGACGTCGAGATGGTGGGCGGCGAGGGCGCCGCAGATCTTGGTGAAGACGGCGCCGGGATCCGAAAGCCGACAGGCGACGGTGTAAGAAACGTGGCCGGTGGCGGCGCGGTAGTCGCTTTCGACGACGACGTTCTCGCCGGCCAGCCGGCCGACCATGTCGCGGTGGCGGACGACGTCGGCCTCGGCGGCGGTGGCCAGGTAGTCGTCGGGGGCGGCGGCCAGGAACCGCTGTCCGACGGCGTCGGCGGACCAGGCCGCCTGCAGCCGCGACCGCGCCGCCGCCGCCCGCTCGGCCAAGCCGGGCCATTGCGTATCCGGCGCGAACACCGCCAGCGACCCGCGGAACAACGACTCCAGCAGGTCGGACTTCCACGGATTGTAAACGTCCGGCCCCACCGCCTGGATGTCGGCGATCGTCAGGCAGTACAACATCCGCAGCCGCTCGGCCGACCCGATCTGCGCGCACAATTCGCGGTGCAGTTTCGGATCGTTCGGGTCGCGGTGGAACGCCAAGTGCGACATGAGCAGATGCTTGTGGACTAAGACGACGATCGTTTCGCGTTCGTCGGCGTTCAGTTCGAAACGGTCGGCGACGGCCTCCGCGATCCGTCGGCCGACCTCGCTGTGGTCTTCCTCGCGCCCCTTGCCCAGGTCGTGCAGCAGAATCGCCAGATGCAGCAAGTCCTTCCGCTCGATCTTACGATAAGTGGCGCCGACGGTGTTGGCCTGCTCGGCCTGGCTCTCGGCCCGTTCCAACATCACCAGCGTATGTTCGTCGACGGTGTACTTGTGATAGGCGTTGAACTGAAGCAGATGCTTGACGTTGGCGAACTCTGGTAAGACGCGCTCTAAGACGCCGGCGCGGTGCAGGAGGCGCAGCAGACGGTGCAGAACGCCGTTGCTTTCCAAGAGCGACAGGAACTGACGGCGTTCGACGGGCGTCGGTTCGCCGGCCGGGGCGGCGGCGCCGGTCCAGGTCTGCCGCAGCGCCTCGCCGAAACCGGGGTCGAAGTCGCGGCGGGTGACGGCGGCCAGCCGGGCCAGTTCCAGAACGCGGTACAGGTTGCGGGCGACGCCGGCGGTGTACGCCGACGTGACGACCAGGGCGTCGGGCGTGATCCAAACGCCCGGTTGCACCCGGCGGGAAAGCAGCGCGGTTTTGAGGCTCTTGGCGGTGCTGACCGGTTGCTCGGCGACGACGAACCGCGCGACGACGTCGGCCAGGGCGGTGGTTCGGCGGAAGTAGTCGCGCATGAACTTTTCGACGGCTAAGAGACCGGGTTCGTCGCGGTAGCCCCATTCGCGGGCGAGGCGGAGCTGCTCGGCGCGGGTGAGGAAGTCCTGAGCTTGGCCGGCGTGGAAATGCAGACCGAAACGGACGCGCAGCAGGAACTCGTGGGCGGCGTCGACGGCGTCGGCTTCGGAGGTGGTCAGCACGCCCTTCTTCACAAGCTCGTGGACGTCCGCCGTGCGGTGTTGGACGATTCCCAGCCAACCGAGGAGGTGCAGCTCGCGGAGGCCGCCGGGCGACCGTTTGACGTCCGGCTCCAAGAGGTGGGCCGACGCTCCGAATTTCTTTTGTTCTTCGCGGATCGCCCGGACGGCGCAACGGTGGAAGCGCCGCGGACCGATCCGCTTGGGCAGCTTCGCAATCTGCACCGCCAGTCGGTCGTAGACGGTGCGACAGCCGGTGAGAAACCGATGGTGAAGTAGGGAAGTGGCGGGCAGCGTTTCGACGCGCGCCAGCTCGAGCGTACCCTTGGCGGTGGCGATGGTGTGACCGAGGGCGAGGCCGGCGTCCCAGACGTCCCGGACCATGTGACGGGCGAACTTTTCGACGGCCGGGTCGGAGTCGGGGCTTTGCAGGAAGAGTAGGTCGACGTCGGAGTAGGGGGCGAGTTCTCCCCGGCCGAAGCCGCCGACGCACACCACCGCCAGCTCGCTTTCGACGGCGCCGCGGTCGTTGGAGTTCAGCTTCAACAGGTTGGCGTCGTACAGGCGAACGACCGCTTCTTCGTACAGCCGATTTGCGGCGACCGCCAACGGTCGTCCCTTTTCGCCGGCTTCGTAGCGCTGCTTCAACAGCGCCCGTTCGCCGGCCAGCCAACGACCAACGACCGCTGGCGCCGTCGCCGGCGCGCCGTCCGCTTTGCCGGTCGGCCCCCCCGCGCCCACGAACGAGCCGCCGGCGACACCTCTGCCGTCCATCACCATCCGCCTTCGCTTTCGCGTTCCCGATCCGCCACACTGCCGCAATTTGATATCGACGGCCCGCCCGCCGGGCCACCCGTCAACCGTTCCACGCAACGGCTCGGCAGCAATTCGGCGGCCGAATTTCGCGGCTTGGACATGCCCAGGAGTTGAAGACAGCCAGTACGCCAGCGAGCACTACGAGCGGCTCTTCAAGCGGCACGGCGTCGTCCGCGGCATGAGCCGAAAAGGAAACTGCTGGGACAACGCGCCGATGGAATCGTTCTTCGCCCGCTTGAAGAGAGAGCTGGTCCACCGCGAGGATTACGAAACGATCGAGGCGGCGAAGGCGAGCGTGTTCGAGCACATCGAATCATTTTACAACCGAGTGCGGCGGCCCTCGGCGCTGGGTACGTAGCCCCCCACGCGGTACGAACCCGCCGGCGG
>JBOFFD010000333.1:0-2756 GCA_051648425.1 Planctomycetia bacterium | reverse complement strand
ACCGACTGGCCGACGCTGCTGAACGTGGTGCTGGCCTTGGTGCCGACGAGCTGGATCGCGGCGAGGCAGACGACGATGATCAGCGAGAGCATGACGGCGTATTCGACGGCGGTCGGGCCGTCTTCGGCGACGACGAAATCAACAACAGCGTTGAAAAGGTTGCGCATAGTGAAAACCCTTCGTGGGAACTAGTCCCATGATCTTGAAGAAAGTCGTAATTTCAGAAGAACATCCCAAGGACGTTCGACCGAAGTTTTAGTGAGCCGGCGGGTTCGGTCCGAACCACGCTTGCTCACGGTTAAAGTAGTTTACACTTGGTGGGTCTGTCAAGAAAAACCTCAAAAACATTTTTGCCAACGGAAAACAGCCCAAACGACATGCAAAATCCGGCCGACTTGATTTGCTTTTTCCGGATCGCGCGACCGGTTGGATCGGACGAGGCGGCAAAGTCAGCGGGCGTCTAGCCGTCGGTCGGCGATGCGCTCGGTCGGACCGCCCGGCGACGGCAGCGGCGCCGGCCCGCCGGCCGGACTTTTCCCGCGGGCGGGCGGGGGCGGCAGCCGCGCCAACATTCCCGCCAATTCCGCGGCGCAGTGCTCGGCCGTCGCCGGCGCCAGGATCGTCGAGTCATGCACCGTCGCCACCGCCCATTGCGGCCGCAACTGCGTCACCCGTCCAATGATCGAGAAGAACAGCGTCGTTTCCTGAAGACACTGCTCCATCAACTGCTCGCTGGTGCCGCGCGCCAGCTTCATGATCGTGCGCACCGCCGGGCCTTTGGCGCCGACGAATCCTTCAAGCTGGTGCGCCACCAGTCCCCGGCCGTCCGGGCGGTTCTGGCGGCGCGACTGATGGATCAACACCATCTCGGCCCGCAGCGGACCCGGCAGCAACGGCCGGCGCGCTTCGCCGACGCAATACACGATCCGCAATCCAGGCTCGGCGACAACCGTGTGGAAGCGGATCGACGTCTGGCCGTCGGTGCACTGGCAGCCGTCGGCGGTCGCGCGGACTTCGCCCATCGGCATGCCCAGCTTCCGCCACATGTCCGCCACGCTCAGCGGATGGTCGATCAACCAGTCGAACAGCTCGCCGCTGCACGGAAAGACTTCCACCTCGCCCTGGCGGTGACACAACGGCCGTCGCACGATTTCCGCGACTCGGCCCGCGAACGGACCGACGAGCGGCGGCAGCGGGCGGCGCTGGTAGCTTTCAAAAGGGGCCGTCAACACCGGCGCCGCCGCGACCTTCACCGGCTCGACCGCGAACATGTCCAGCGGCAACGGGACGACGCCCGGCGGGACTTCAGTGGGTGGCTCGACCGCGTTCGTACGGGTCGATCCCAAGGCGACCGCCGCGGCGACCAGGAGACGGGCGAATCGTTCGACGGGCGCGCGTCGTGCCATCGTCATCCCCCGATCGATCTGAAACGGACCGCCGACTCCCGCCAACTGTTATCGCCCGCCGCAAACCCCCGGCATGACGAAAAACGGTTCGCCGCCGCCCCGTCGTCCGCTCTGTCCAACGGCCGCCGCCGGCCGTACGCTGACCCCGCCGCCCGGTCGTCGTCCCCTTTCACATTGGAGCCGTCGATGGTTCGTTCCCTTTCCCCCTTCCTTCCCGCCGCGCTGGCGCTCGCCGTCGTCGCCTCGTCCTCGGCCGACGACCCGGTCGTCTTCGTTTCGTCGTTCGCCAGCGAAGGAAAAGGCACGGTCACCGCTTACCGCTTCGAGGAATCGACCGGCCGACTGGTCATCTTGGAAACGACCGAAGGCTTGGAGAACCCGTTCTTCCTTGCGATGACGCCCGACGCTCGGTTCCTGTACGCGGTCCACGCGAAGACGTTCGGCGGCGACGATGAACAGGCCGCCGCGTATAAGATCGAGGGCCGCACCGGGCGCTTGACGCTGCTCAACCGCACGCCGACGCGGGGCAAGGTTTCGTGTTCGCTCAACGTCGACTCGAAAGGTAAGACGCTGCTGGTCGCCGGCTACACTTCGGGCGACGTGGCGTCGCTGCCGATCGCCGCCGACGGTTCGCTGAAGGAAGCGGCGTCTTACCACAAGCATGAAGGTTCGAGC
The DNA here is from genome assembly GCA_051648425.1 of Planctomycetia bacterium. Lineage (GTDB taxonomy): Bacteria > Planctomycetota > Planctomycetia > Kolteriales > Kolteriaceae > JBOFFD01. The sequence goes on along the minus strand of JBOFFD010000333.1, from coordinate 675 downwards.
GTCAACCCCGACCGTCAGAAGGAACCGCACGCGCACTGCATCGTCGTCAGTCCCGACGACAAGTACGCCTACGTCGCCGACCTGGGAATCGACAAGGTGCTGTGCTACCGCCTCGACGCCGCCGCCGGTACGCTGGCCGTCAACGACCCCGCCTTCGGCGCGACGCCCCCCGGCGCCGGCCCCCGGCACCTCGTCTTCCACCCGACCAAGCCGAAGATGTACGTCGTCAACGAACTGAGCAATTCGGTGACGGTGTTCGACTACGACGCCGCCACCGGCGGTCTGAAAGAAATTCAGACGACGACGACGATGCCCGACGGTTTTAAGGGAACAAGCTACTGCGCCGACCTTAAGATCACGCCCGACGGCCGGCATCTGTACGCCACCAACCGCGGGCACGACAGCCTGGCCGCCTACCGCATCGGCGACGACGGTAAACTGACGCAGATCGACGTCGTGCCGAGCCTGGGCAAAGGCCCGCAGAACCTGGCGATCGCGCCGGGCGGCCGGTGGCTGTTGTGCGCCAACATGCCGGGGAACAACCTGGCGACGTTTCAGATCGACGGCGCGACCGGCCGCCTGACCGCCGCCGGCGAACCGCTCGCCCTGAAAAGCCCGTCATGCATCATGATCGCGCCGTAAGACGACCGAAAACGCCCTGCATTCGATCTAGCG
>JBOFFD010000332.1:0-7341 GCA_051648425.1 Planctomycetia bacterium | reverse complement strand
GGCCGAAAATCTTCGCGATGCTGTCGAATGAAACGCACACGGTCGACGTGAAGGGCGAACTCGACCCGTTCTGCCGCCGAATGTTCAACGACCGGTTGCGGCAGTACGACGGCGACTGGAAACGGCTGCTGCGCGACGTCCGCATCCGCCGGATGGCGCTTTCGGAACAAGACCGCATCGGCATCGGCACCTTCCAGCCGAAGGACGAAAAGAATCAAGATTCGACGGAACTGACCGGCGACATCAACTACCGTAAGATCGCCGAGTACGGCTCCGAGAGCGATCCCCGCGCGTTCAATTTCGACGGCGAATTCAATATCGCCAACCGCGGCATCGTCGAGTTCATCGAAGTGTTGAAACTCGACGTCGCGTTCCTGTACGACCTCCTGGGCGCCAGCCAGGAACATAAGATCAAGCCGAAGAAGTTCGCGCAGACCGACATCGACGAAGTGATTCTCGGGCATACCAACGAGCCGGAATATCGGAAGTTGCAATCGAACGAATTCATGGAAGCGCTCCGCGACCGGACGATCAAGATCGACGTGCCGTACGTCACTCGGCTTTCCGACGAAGTGCGCATCTACGAGAAGGATTTCAACGAAGACCGAGTGCGCGGGAAGCATATCGCGCCGCACACGCTTGAGATGGCGGCGATGTGGGCGGTTCTGACGAGGCTCGAGACGCCGAAGAACGCCAGTTTGACGCTGCTGCAGAAATTGCGCCTGTACGACGGCAAGACGCTGGCCGGCTTCACCGAAGACAACATCCGCGAACTGCGCGACGAGGCGGTGAAGGAAGGGATGCTGGGCATTTCCCCCCGTTACGTTCAAGACAAAATTTCAAACGCCTTGGTCGCCCATCCGACGGCGACCAGCATCAACCCGTTCATGGTGCTGAACGAACTCGAGTCCGGTCTTAAGCATCATTCGCTCATCACCAACGAGGAGATTCGCGCGAACTACCGCCAGTTGCTCACCGTCGTCAAGGAAGAGTACGAAGACGTCGTGAAGAACGAGGTGCAGCGGGCGATCGCGGCCGACGAGGAAGCCTTGACCCGTTTGTGCGGCAACTACATCGACAATGTGAAGGCCTACACTCAGAAAGAGAAGGTCGTGAACAAATTCACCGGCCAGTCCGAAGAACCGGACGAACGGTTGATGCGTTCCATCGAAGAGAAGATCGGCGTCCGCGACAGCCGCAAGGACGACTTCCGCCGCGAGATCATGAATTACATCGGCGCCCTGGCCATCGAAGGCAAGCGGTTCGATTACAGATCCAACGAACGGCTGCAGAAGGCGCTGGAACTGAAGCTGTTCGAGGATCAGAAGGATTCGATCAAGCTGACGACCCTGGTGTCGAAGGTCGTCGACCGCGAAACGCAGGAAAAGATCGACATCGTCAAGGCGCGGCTGATCCGCGATTTCGGGTACAATGAAGAGTCGGCGACCGACGTCTTGAACTACGTCGCCAGCATCTTCGCGCGGGGTACGACCAAGTCGAGCGGTTGACCAACGACCGCTAGGAGCCACCGATGGCACAAAAGATCGAGCGCGACGTCGCCCGCTTCCGGCAGATCGTGCGTGGCAAAATCAAGCAGGGATTGCGGAAGTACGTCAGCCACGGCGAAATGATCGGCAAGCGCGGCAAGGATCTGGTCAGCATCCCGCTGCCGTCGCTCGATCTACCGCACTTCCGCTACGGCTCGAAAGGTAACGGCGGCGTGGCCAGCGGCGATGGCGCCGTCGGCCAACCGGTTTCGCCCAGCGACGAGGAAGGAACGGGGACCGCGGGCGACCAGCCCGGCGGCCACATCCTGGAAGTCGACGTTTCCTTCGAGGAACTCGCCCTGATCTTAGGCGAGGAACTTGAACTGCCGCGCATCCAACCGAAGGGCGACGCCGACATCGTCCACGAGAAAGACCGCTACACCAGCATCCGCCGGCTTGGGCCTGAATCGCTGCGCCACTTTCGCCGAACTTATAAGCAGGCGCTGAAACGGCAGATCGCCTCGAACACCTACAACCCCGCGAACCCCGTGGTGGTGCCGGTGCGCGACGACGCCCGCTACCGCACCACCAAACAGGTGAACGAACCAGAGACGCGCGCCGTCGTCGTCTACATGATGGACGTTTCCGGCTCGATGGGCGCGGAACAGAAGGAAATCGTCCGCATCGAATCGTTCTGGATCGACGTCTGGCTGCGCTCGCAGTACAAGGGGATCGAAACCCGGTACATCATTCACGACGCCGACGCGCGGGAAGTCGACCACGACGCCTTCTTCCGCACCCGCGAAAGCGGCGGCACCATGATCAGCTCCGCCTATAAACTGTGCAAGGAGTTGATTGAAACCGACTACAAATCGTCGGACTGGAACATTTACGCCCTTCACTTTTCCGACGGCGACAATTGGGGCGACGACGACCAGACCTGCGTTCAACTGCTTAACGAACACCTGTTGCCGGCGGTGAATCTGTTCGGCTACGGCCAAGTGGTAAGTCCCTACGGCAGCGGACGTTTCATCGAACGCCTGCGGACCGAGTATTCGGCGGAGGAAAAGGTCGCCGTCTCCGAAATCGCCGACCGCGACGGCATCCTCGACTCCATCAAGTCGCTGCTCGGCCGCGGTAAATAAGCGTCGCCTTTTCGCTCCATCGGGCCTGCTGATTTTAAGAGCGGCGCCCGCGGACTCTCAGTACTTCGCGAGTGGTCTCGGCATCGTCTTTGCTCTTAAGTCATCCTGCCGGAATACGGGCCGACGACGCGAAGCCGTGTTATATTTTCGATGGATGGAATGAACCGGCCGGCGGCCCCCGGCGTCTTATTTCGGATCGCACCACGGAGGTCGAAGATGCAGTCGATGCCGACGCGAACCCTCCCCCCCGAGCTGCGCCGCCTTCAGTTGGAGATTGAAGCGCGGGCGCGGTCTTACGGCCTCGACTTCTTCGACACCATCTTCGAGATGGTCGACTACGACGAAATGAGCGCCATCGCGGCGCACGGCGGCTTCCCCAACCGCTACCCGCACTGGCGGTTCGGCATGGAGTACGAACAGCTTTCCAAAAGCTACACGTACGGCTTGTCGAAGATTTACGAACTCGTCATCAACAATGACCCGTGCTACGCCTACCTTCTCGACTCGAACCCGATCGTCGATCAGAAACTGGTGATGGCGCACGTCTGCGGCCATTGCGACTTCTTCAAACACAACGTCTGGTTCTCGCACACCAGCCGCAAGATGATGGACGAAACCGCCAACCACGGCAACCGCGTCCGCGAACTGATGGACCGCCACGGCGAAGGCGACGTGGAGGATTTCATCGACGTCTGCCTGTCGGTGGAGGATCTCATCGACATCCACTCGCCGTTCATTCGCCGTCGCGCGGCGGCGGCGGCCGTCGATCCGGAGGCGAGGGCGGAAAAGGCCGGCGGCGTCCGGTTCGACGCGAAGGAATACCTCGACGCCTACGTGAATCCCAAGGCCGCCATGAAGGCCGAGAGCGACGAGTTGGAACGGGTCGCCAAGGAACGGGCCGAGCGTTTCCCCACCGAACCGGAACGCGACGTCCTTCTCTTCATCTTGGAATACGGCAGCCTGAAGCCGTGGCAGCGCGACGTCCTTTCGATCGTTCGGGACGAAGCGTATTACTTCGCGCCGCAGGGTCAGACGAAAATCATGAACGAAGGGTGGGCCAGTTATTGGCACTCGACGCTCATGTGCGGCGGCGTGGCGGACGATTCAGAAATCGTCGACTTCGCCGACCACCATTCCGGCACGATGGCGATGGGGCCGGGCGGCTTCAATCCGTACAAGGTCGGCATCGAACTGTTCCGCGATATTGAAGACCGCTGGAACCACGGCCGATTCGGCAAGGAATACGAAGAGTGCCCCGACTACGCGGCGAAGCGCGAATGGGATTTGAATCTCGGCCTCGGCCGGAAGAAGATCTTTGAAGTTCGCCGCACGCATAACGACGTGACGTTCATCGACACGTTCCTCACCGAGGAATTCTGCCGTCGACACAAGTTCTTCGCCTACGGCTACGAAAAAAATCAGCGGCGCTATCAGATTGAAAGCCGCGAGTTCGAAGCGATTAAGGAACGGCTGCTGTTCCAGTTGACCAACCACGGCAGACCGTTCATCCGCGTCGCCGACGGCAACTTCCGCAATCGCGGCGAACTCTACCTGAAACACCAATGGCTCGGCGTCGAACTTAAATTCGACTACGCCCACGACGTTTTGGTGAACCTTTGGAAGCTGTGGGGCCGTCCCGTTCATGTGGAAACCCGCATGGACGACAAGGACGTCTTTCTCAGTTACAACGGCAGCGAGCATTCCACCAGTCCGGCGGAGAAGTGAATCGCGCGATGTAAGATAAAAATCGAGAGGTGAAAAAATGTTGAGCGACGTCATCCGAAACGAATGGAAGGGGCGCGGCCCGTTTCGCGACCGTTCCGAGGAATGGTCGGCCCATGAGGCCGGCGCCACCGTGCGCTGCCAGATGCAAGGCGCCGACGCCTTCGGCGTTTCAATGACCAAGGTCGAGTGGCTGGACGACGCCGCACCGCGGTGGTCCCAAGCCCAATTGCAGGCCGCCGCCGACGCGCTCTGCCGCCGCGTCACCTATCTTTTGGAGCCGTTGCAGACGATTGAATTCGACGCCCGCCACGGTGCCGCGCTCATTCGCAGCGGCAAGCCGCGCAAGACGGCGGACGGCCTAGCCTACTACGAATTGACGGCGTCCATCGACCATCGCGCCGTGTTGCAGCGCTATCTTTTCGACCCGACCACCCGCACCCGCGGCGTCGTACCGATCGTTCTCACTCCCGAACAGTTGGAGACGTTGGTCGACGATCTGGGCGACTTCATACACCCCGCGACCGACGGCGGCTGACGGCCGTCAGTCCTTGAAGCCGGGAAACGGCTGTCGCTCGATCGTAAACCGGTCGAGCGACAGCAGCGCGTCGATTTCGGGATGTTCTCGGCCGCCGTCGAAGATGTACGGCCCCATGTGCCGAACGATCGTCCGGGCGCCCATGTCGCCGCGGGCGACTCCGGTTCGCAGGCATCCCTTGCCGACGTCGACGTCGCACAGGGCGTGGACGCAGTTGAACGCCCCCTTGCGTTGGCGATACTTCCAGTCGACCATGACCCAGCGGCAGGATCCCGATTCCAGCGTGTCGATCTGTTCGCAGGCTTTCCGAAACAGCCGTTCGTCGACACGGTACGGCCCCCACTGCCGCAGCCGTGCCCCCTGCCCCAGCGACCAATCGAATGACTTCTCCAACGACCAGTTGCAGCCCTTCTCCGGTCGGCACAAGTAGCGGACGGTGCCGGTGCAGGGCACCCAGCTCATGGTCTTGATTTCGCATTCCGCCGCGTCGTCGGCCGTTGCGGGCGTCGCCACGCGGACGAACGCCGCCAGATTGTGGGCGTGCTTCGGAATCAGTCCGGGCGACTGCGCCGAAAAGACCACCATGTAGAAATCGTCGGCTCGGCCGATGGAATCCGCCTGCGTCGACAGGGCGACGGCGGCCAAAAAACCAACGATCACGAAACGGCGAAGGTTCAACGGTATACTCCGCGGCGGCGGCAGGGCTGTCGAGACACGAAGACGGTGGAATCGTTGATCGGCCCGGCGAACGGCGGCCCGACGCCTCCACAACGAAAAAACCAGGGGACTCTCCGGCGCCGACTCCGCTCGACTCCTACATTCAATCTTAACGATTCCGTCGTCGCTTTCGGCTGGACGATCACCTTCGTCGGACTATCACAGCCGCTTCGTTCGACGACGCCTTTGACCGCCCAGCCTCCCGGAGTTCCTCAATGCCCACACGATTCCTCGCCATTTTTCTGATGACCTCGACGGCATGGCACGACAGCCGGGCAGCGGCGGCCGCGCCGAATTTCCCGTTGACGATCATCCACTGCAACGACAACCACGCCAACCACGATCCGCAATCGAACGGCGACGGCGGCGACGCCCGCCAAGCCGCCGTGGTGCATCGCATCCGCGCCGAAGCGAAAAACACGCTGCTCGTCGACGCCGGCGACCGGTTCTCCGGCACGCTGTACTACTACAAGCACCTCGGCCTGGACAACATTCCGTCGATGACCAAGACCGGCTTCCAGGCCATGACGCTGGGCAACCATGAGTTCGACGACGGCGTCGAATCGCTGGCCGCCTTCGTCGAGGCGGTCCCGTTCCCGATTTTGGGCGCGAACATCCGCTTCGACGGCGCCCCGCGGCTGGCGGCCAAAGTCGCTCCGTTCACAGTCGTTGAAGCCGGCGGTCAAAAAATCGGCGTGATCGGCCTCACCACCGCCGAAACCGCATACATCGCCAAACCCGGTTCGGGCGTCGCGTTCGACGAAGACTACGCCGGCGTCGTCCATAAATACGTCGATGTGCTGAAGACGGCCGGCATCGATAAGATCATCCTGCTCTCCCATCTCGGCTTCGAGGAAGACCGCGCCTTGGCGGCGACCGTCGTCGACGTCGACGTCGTCGTCGGCGGCCACAGCCACACGCTGCTCAGCAACACGTACCGCGAAGCCAAACACCCCTACCCGGTCGTCGCCAAAGACGCCGCGGGCAAGTCGGTGTACATCGTGCAGGCGGGGGGCGGCGACAACCGCTACATGGGCCGGCTGGACGTCGAATTCGACCAAACCGGCGCCATCGTGAAGGCGTCCGGCGATACGATCCTGCTGTCGAAGTACATAACGCCCGACCCGGTGATCGAAGCGGATCTTAAAGAGTTGGCGAAGCCGATCGACGAATTCAGAAAGCGGCCGATCCTCGACCGCGACGGTAAGCCGATCGTCGTGCCGGTCGAGTTGTCCAATAAGACGGCGCGCGACGAAGAATCGGCATTGGGGAACCTCGTCGCCGACGCCTATCGCCGCCGCACCGGCGCCCGCATCGGCTTTATCCAAGGGGGCGGCCTGCGGGCGGGCCTGACCGCCGGCTCGACGCTCACTTACGGCGCGGTGTACACGGTGCTGCCCTTCAACAACATGCTTTGCCGCTGCACGATGAAAGGCGCCGACTTGTTATCGGTACTAGAGAACGGCGCGTCTCGTTACGGCACGAGCACGAACGGTCGATTCCTTCAGGCGTCGGGTCTGCGGTATACCATCGATCTCGCGAAACCGGCGGGGCCGGCCGGCATCGGCGGCGGCCGGATCGTATCGGTGCAGCTTGAGGAGGCGACGCCCGGCGGCGTCGTTTGGAAACCGCTGGTCTTAGACGCGGACTACACCATCGCCTGCGACAGCTTCGTCCGCGGCGGCGGCGACGAGTTCGTGATGTTTCAATCGAAAGGACGCGATTTCATCGA
>JBOFFD010000331.1:0-3030 GCA_051648425.1 Planctomycetia bacterium | reverse complement strand
CTTCGTCAACAAGCCCTTCCGCGCCTGTTGAAAGCCGTCGCGCAGCGACTTGATCTGATCGGAGGGGTAGTCGCCGACGGCGGGGTTGTCCAAGAGCAGACCGACGAGCGGAATCCAGCGGTCGTTTTCTTTGGTCTGGGTCGGTCCGACCTGCAGACTAAGACCCATCCGCAGTCGCGTGTAGCCGATGGCCGACTGAACGATTCCCAGACCCTTTTCCTCCACCGGCGACAGGGTTTCCTCGCCCTGGTCCTTCTTCGCGGCGACGGCCTGCCACCAATCTTCAAACGCCGGCTGCAACAGCGCGGTCTGAGCCGACGCGGCCTTCACCGTTTCCGGCAGCAGCCACGGCTTCAGACCGATGTGGCGGGCGTCCAACAGCGGCAGCCGATCCCAGGCGTCGGGCTGGTGGAACTTGAAAAAGAGTTGATCGTCCCGGCCGCCGCCGCCTTCGGTCAACTGCTTGACGTCCTTCAGTTCATCCCAACCCTGCCAGGTCAGCAACAGCGTGACGTACAGTTCCAGCGGTTCATACTTGCGGTCTTGCAGTTCGACGGCGCCGAACGCGGTCGGCTTCGTCGGCGCGAGTGAGACGGCCGGCGCCAGCGCTTCGCCCAACAGCGCCCGGTTCGTCTCGCCCAACTGAATGAAGTTCAGTGAGCCGGTTCCGTCTTTAAGAACCGTCTTAAATGGTTCCGGTTGGTACAAATCGCGGAACGCGACCAGTTCGTTCAGTTCGCGGACGAGCTGCGCCTTCACCTCGCCGACGGCCGCCACCTTCTCGACGCGGGCGTCGATTTGTTGCACGAGGTCGAGCATCGGCTTCATCTCGTCGGTGACGGCGCCGGACTGAATCAGTTTTCGCAACCCCGCCATCGAAACGTCGTCGCTGTGTTCGTCGAGGTGGCGTTCCTGCAGTTTCTTCAGTTGGGCGCGGGCCTCGACGGCGACGGCCAAGTGCGGGGCGACGTCAAAGTCGGTCGCCGTCAGTTTCGACCGCAGGTCAGCCGTCAAGAGGCCGGCGACCCGCTTGACGGCGGGGGAGGTGCCGTCGCCGGCGGTCAGCATTTTCGCCAAGCCCGTCCAGTCGACGATTTCAACGGCGCTGATCGTGCCGGGGTTTTCGGGCCGAACGTGCTTCCGCTCCGATGTGACGGCGATGAGCGATTCGGTGGCGAGGGTGTCGAGCGGCTTGATGCGCCCGCCGTCCTGAACCGCGATTCCCTTCCAAATCGTCCAATCGAAGCCGTCGGTCGACTTGACCGGCGCGTCGGCCGCGCCGGCGCCCGCCGCGGTCGCCAGGGCGGTTAGTAAGACGGCGAGCGGCGCCGTAGTATTGTTCCATCGCGTCGGCATGCTGCGTTCCTTCGTCGAATCGTGTTTCAATGTCGCGGACGGCGTTCCCACCGTCGGATTTCCATCGAGGTTTCTTAGACGCCGACGCCGGCCAGCGCCCGGCGTTTGTCGACTTCGGCTTCCAGGTCGGCGGCGGCGGGGGTCTTATCCTTCCGCGGCCGCGACTTTCTGAAATAGCCGCCCATGTAGAACATCAAAAAGATGCCGAACGAAATAATCATGGCGCCGGCGTATTTGACCAAGAGGCCGGGATCGCGCGCCACGGTGAACGTCGACACCGGTTGGCCCGACGTTCGGTCGATGCCCGATTGGTAGAAGGTGTACGTCTTACCGTTGAAGTCGCGATAGTGCAGCGGTTCGTTCATGGTGACGACGTGCTGCCCCGTTTCCGCCTTCGGCTTCGGTTCGTGCAGCCCCAGCGCCATGCCGGTCCAACGCCGCACCTTGTCGTACAGCGGATCGAAGACCGCCCCGCCCTTGTCGTCGAGCACCGTCACGTAGCTGGTGTACATGGCGGCCATCTCGGTGCCGGGGTTTTTGGGTTCGTCGAAGGTGTCGAGCCGAACCTTGAACGGCAGCGTCACTCGTTCGACGTCGTACTGCACGCTGAACTCTCGGCCGCCCACTTTCAGACTGCGCGGGTTGAACCGGCAGACCAGATTGGTTTCCTTCTTTTCCTTGCCCGAATCGATTTCGACGACGCAGGCGCGGGTCGGTTGGTTGTCGCCGCGCTTAAGAAGTTTCGGCCGCAGCCGCAGGTCGGGTTTGGCCGACGCCAACACCCGCTTCGGTACGAACTTCATACCGACCCAGCAGGGGTATTCCTGGTCTTCCTTCACTTCCGCCGCCGCGATGAGACCCTCGGCGCTGCCGAAGGCGCGGTAGCCCATCCGGCCGTCGCGGCTGACGACGACCTGCGCCGTCGCCCCCAGGTCGGCCGGGAAGTAGGTGAAGAGGTGGTCGGTCGAGAAACGTTGCAGCAAAAGCGGCTGCCATTCGGGGTGGATGCCGAAGGCCAACGCCTCTTGCGGCGCACCCTCGGCGGGAGTGACTTTCAGACGCAGCATCGGGTTTTCAGGGACGTCGCCTTCGCTGACCCACTTCGCCCCTTCCAACCGCGCGTTCGGCAGGTATTCGACCAACTCGATCTTCGTCTTCGTTTCAGGTACGTCGATCGGGCCTTTTCTTAGACGGTCGACCTCGAACGTGAAATGCTTGCCGCCGTGGCTGTAGCCTAAGACGCCCAACAGGCCGAAGTTGGAATCGCGCGGAACGGCGTTCAGAAAGTGCGCCAATTGCGCGTCGTCGGCCTGCCACAACAACAGTTTGCCCAAAGCCAACGGCTTTTCAACGGACATCATCGTCGGGTCGGCGGCCAGCCATTCGGTCATGTCGAATCGTTCGGGGTGGTACAGCCGAAATTTGACGGCCGGCACGCCGCCCTCGGCCGCGGTGTAGATCGGTTCGGGTTCGCAGTCGCCGTAGAACTTCTTAATGCGCAGAACGTCGCCGTTGGAAAGACGGTGTTCCTCAATGTAGCCGTCGCGCCAAGGAATCCTTTCAAACAGCTTGTGACCCCAGGTGTACGGGCCGAAGTCGACGTTGATCTTATCGGTGCGAACCTTGCCGTCTTCCTCCTTGGTGCGGACGATGATCTGTTCGCGGTCGGGATTG
>JBOFFD010000330.1:0-1872 GCA_051648425.1 Planctomycetia bacterium | reverse complement strand
CCGACGCCCGCCGGGTCGCCCATCGTGACGGCGACGCGCGGTTTGCTCATCGGTCCACCGTCGCCGTCGTCGGCTCGGAAACCCCGCCGACGCTGTTCACCGCCCGCACGCGGTACTCCAGCTTCTTACCTTCCGTCTTAGGCGCGGTGCGGTCGACGTAGGTCATCGTCGGCAGGTTCTTTTCGGGCGTGTCGTGGTAAGACATCGTCTGAAACAACGGTCGACCGAAGTGGCCGATCGGCTTCTCGGGGATCTTGACGGCCGCCGCCCCGTCCCGTTCGACGGTGAAGCCGGCCAGGCCGCTTTCCAGGTCGGCGTCGCACTGCCACGTCAACGTCACCACGCCGTCGGCGTCGACGGCCGCCTTCACGTCGCGCGGCGCGGGCGGCGGCGTCGCGTCGGCCACGCCGCCTTCCACCACGTACTGCGACCACGCCTTCGCCACCGCCTCGTTCGGCAGCCATACGGCGTCGGCCGCCTTGCCGCTGTATAACACCGCCGGCGTCGCCACGTTGGTGAGCGGCGTCGCCAGCCAACCGGCGCCCAAGTCGACCGGTTTCAGTTTTTGGTCGGCGGCGCCGACGGCGGGAAGCCGCTGCGCGAGCAGGGCGTCGAAGTACGGAATGGCGAGGTAGCGCGAGTCGCCGCACTCGTGCGAAGTGCGCGGGTCGGGGGCGAAGCCGATCGGCGCATTCTTCGCGCGGAACGCCTGGAACATCGCCAGCGAACCGGTCCAGGCGCCGTCGAAACGCGGGTCGCCCTTCTCTTTGGCGCCGGGGTTCAGCATGACGGGGACGGTGTAGACGGCGGCCGACAGTTCCGGCTTCGGAACCTCGCCCTTTTCCCAGGAACTGAAGGCGCTGCCCGATCGGCACCAGACGGCGACGATCCGTTCGGGGTGCTTCGTCTGAATCAGGGTGGCCCAAAAGCCACCGCCGGAGTGACCCCAAAGGCACCACGGAACGGTCGTCAGTTCGGGATGCGACGATCGCTTGGCGAAGTCGGCCAGGCACCGCAGGAAGGTCGCCTCGGACCCATTGCGGGGGTCGCACCACTGCGCGCAGTCTTGCCCGTCGTTCTGATGGTACGACGGCCCCAGCAGGGCGCAGTTCCATTTGCGGGCGAGCGCCTGCCAGTGGAGGTCGGACGCCGCGGTGGCACCCCCCTGACACGCGCCCGAGCCGCAGCCGTGTTGATGGACGATCACCCCGCGAAGTTCGTCGGCGCCGCCGGGAATCCACACGGTGTACGTCACGCCGTAAGGCAGTTCGCCTTTCACCGCGGAGGCGGGGTATTCGACGGTGTAAGACGCATCGGGTGCGGCCGCGACCGCCCCCGCGAGCAGGACTGTAAGAAAGGGGGTCATCGCGGCGGTCCTTCGCTGAATCGGAGAATTGGAATGGCTGCCGCGGATTGTTTTATCGCTCGGCCGCCGCACCGCAAGCGAAGTGGTCCGACCACGACGAGGTCAGCCAATCGACGATGACGGCGGCGGCGGGTTCCGCCTCTTCCTCCAAGACGGCGTGGCTGGCCCCCGGCACGACGGCGAGCGCGGCGTCGGCGCCGGCGTCGCGCAGTCGGTCGTACACCCGCCGTTCATAGTCGGCCGAGACGAGTCGATCGTTCGATCCGTGCAACAGCAGCACGCGGGCGTTCAGATCGGCCGGGGCGGCGTCCGGCTGGTAGGTCAGATAATCGAAGTAAGAACGGGTGTCGTACCACCGCAGCGCCAGCGGATCGCGTCTGAAGCGCCGACGGCGGTCGGGGTCGTCGTACATCCGCTGAACATTGAAAATCGACGGGACGCTGAGCCGTTCGCCGATGGCCGTCGCGATGAATTCTCGACCGACGCCGGTGGGATCGAACAGAATA
>JBOFFD010000329.1:0-4441 GCA_051648425.1 Planctomycetia bacterium | reverse complement strand
TTCGACGGTACTCGCGGGCGCGGTCAACCAGATTGTCGTCGCCGGTGCGGTCGCCCTGCGTAAGCAGCCCGGCCGGTTTGGCGACGACCAGCAAGTGATTGTCTTGGAAAAGGACCGGGAATTCCAATGGCCACCTCGTTACCGCGCGAGGTGTCGCTCGACCTCTTCCACGAGCCGTTCCATGGCGAACGGCTTGCGAAGGTAGGCGGCCACCCCCAACAGCTCGGCGTACGCTTTGTGGCGGCTTCCTTCATTGGCGGTGATCATGATGATGGGGGGGGCGGTGGGCCGGCGCTTGATCTTTTCGATCACTAGGAAGCCGCTCTTCTTCGGCATCATCATATCGATGATGATGAGATCGGGGTTTTCCCGCTCGGCGGCGACCAAGCCGGCGTTGCCGTCGCCCGCCGTCACGATCCGATGCCCGCGCGCTTCCAGCACCGTCCGCATCGAAGCGACGATCTCGAAATCGTCGTCGACGAGAAGCACGGTCTTGCGTCGAGGCGGGGCGGCCGAATCTACGTCGGCCGACGGCCGGTGGCTCGTGTGCGGTTGCATGGCACCGTCTCCTGCATGGCGATGATCTTGACGACGGCGTCGGCGGGGCGGACTTCCTTCGCACGCGCGGGCCGCGTCGTCGATCGACGCTCGCTCTCACGGCTTTTCCGGCGCGTTGCCAAACTTTTACTAGATTCTATCGCGCCGGCGACGTAAGGCACGTCGATGCCGCCGGAACCACGTTTTGGAAACCGTCGCAAGCCCTTCAATCGGTCGATCTTTCGGTTCGACGCCGGTTTCGTCGCCTTTCGCCTCCGCGTCGTTTGAATTCTCCGGCTGCCGTAAACACTTCACGAACCGCCGTTCCCTACAATAGGCGGAGAGAAGAGTCTTTCAGATAGAGAATTTCAGGGGGCCGGGGTCGTGGTCGAAGAGAACCAAGTCGCGGCGTCGGCGAACGTACGGCGGTTTTCGTCGTGGTGCGGCGCCGTCGCGGTCGTTGTCGGCGCGGCGGCGATCGCAGGATGGTGGGCCGACTTCGGTTTCCTGAAGAATCCGTTCCACGGGGCCGCCACCTTGAAGGCAAACGCCGCCGTCGCTTTCTTTCTGGCCGGCGCTTCACTTATCGCGGCCGGCGCGACGGAAAGGCCCGGTTTCGGCCTCCGGTGGATCGGCGTGTCGACGGCCGGCCTCGTGGCGGCGATCGGCCTCTCCACCTTGACCCAGAACCTTTTCGCCGTCGATCTTGGCATCGATCAACTCTTGGTTCGCGACGCCCCCGCCGACAGCTCCGTTTTTCCTGGCCGGATGGCCCCGTTCACCGCGCTGGAGATGTTCTTCCTCGGAGGGGGGCTGCTCTTCCTAAACATCCGTCGCGGCGGAAGGACGTCGCAGTTTCTGGCGCTCGCCGCATTGTTGTTGGGGCTGGTCACGCTGCTCGGCTACTTCTTCGGCGCCCCCGAACTGCACACGTTCGGCCCGTTTGGTTCGGTGGCGGTCCATTCCGCGGCAACCATCATTGTCTTGGCGATCGGGCTTTTGGCCGCCCAACCCAAAGTCGGCGTCGTCGCCCTCCTCTTGGGTCGGGGCGTCGGGGGGAAAGTCCTGCGCGGCCTGCTTCCGGCGGCCCTCTTAGTGCCGATCGTCATCGGGTGGCTGCGATTCGTCGGGCAGCGCGATGGCTGGTACGATTGGGAATTCGGCCTAGCTCTCTATTGCGTTTTGAACGTCGTCGTCTTTTCCGGCTTCGTCTGCTGGTCGGCGCTGACGATTCAGCAGTTCGACCAACAGCGGTTGCGGGCCGACGCCTCGCTGCGGGAAAGCCAGGATCTGTATCGCTTGGTGACGGAAGCCGCGCCGCATTTGGTTTGGACGATGCGGCCCGACGAGTCGTTCGAGTTCGTCAACACGCGTTGGATGGACTACACGGGAATGACCTTGCAGGCCCTGAATGAAGCGGGCTGGCGGTCGACGGTCCACCCGGACGACTTGCCGGCGATGGTCGTGACGACCGGCGGTCCGCTCGAACGAGGCGAGGCGTACGAAGTCGAATTCCGGCTGCGCAGCCGCGAGAACGACTACCGGTGGTTCCTCGCCCGCGCGGTCCCCTTGAAAGACGCTGCGGGCCGCGTGGTGAAGTGGCTCGGCAGCGGCAACGATGTCGAAACCCAGAAAACCGCCGAAGCGCGATTGAAGGAACTGAACGCGGCCCTGGAACTCGGCGTAGCCGAACGGACGGCCCAACTGCGCGAAAGCGAAGAGCGTTTCCATGCGTTCATGGACCACGCCCCGATTGGCGCATGGATGGTCGACGAACGAATGGCCGGAGTCTTCGCCAGTCGAGGCTTCGACCGATTGACCGGTCTGGAACCCGGCGCCCTGATCGGCCGAACCTCGGCCGACCTGTTTCCGCCGGCGATCGCCGACAAACAGGTTGCCAACACTCGTCGCGTCCTTGAAACTGGACGGCCCGTCGCCGACGAAGAACAGTTCCTTCGCGCCGACGGCTCTCCTGGCGTCGCCTTCGTCGTCAAGTTTCCCGTTCCCGGGCCGGACGGCCGATCTTTCGTCGGCGGCGTCGCCCTCGACGTCACCGACCGTGTGTACGCCGAGGAACGCACCAAGGCGTCGCTGCGCGAAAAGGAAGTGCTGCTGAAGGAAATCCACCATCGGGTGAAGAACAATCTTCAGATCGTGTCGACGCTGCTCGACCTTCAGTCGGGGCATACGACGGACAGTGAAGTGCTGGAGATGTTCAAGGAAAGCCGCGGGCGGGTGAAATCGATGGCGTTGATCCACGAACGGTTGTACCGTTCGCAGGATTTGGCCGGCGTGGATTTCGCGGAATACATTCGCCTCTTGGCGAACGATCTTTATCGAACTTATCGCGTTTCGTGCGACGAGATTCAATTGCGCGTCGACGTCGACGTGCCGCCGTTGTCGATCGACGTCGCCATTCCCTGCGGCCTGCTTCTCAACGAATTGATGTCGAACTGTTTCAAACACGCCTTCGCCGACGCCGAATGCGGTCTGGTCGAAGTCACTTTGCACAGCGAATCCGATACCAATATTCTTACGGTTTCCGACGACGGCTGCGGCTTCCCGCCCGGGGCCGATTTGACCGGCGCCGATTCCTTCGGTCTGCAACTGGTGACCACCCTCGTTGAACAACTCGACGGCGAAGCACAGTTGAAGACCGGCCGGGGAACGACCGTGTCAGTACGGTTCCCAAAAACCACATCTGTTCCCGTTTGATAGGGCGCTGAAATGAATACCGCGAGCATTCTCGTCGTCGAAGATCAGAAGATCATCGCAAAGGGAATCGAAAAGCAGTTGAAGAAAATGGGGTACGCGGTGTGCGGCCTCGCCTCGACCGGCGAAGAAGCGCTGAAGATGGCGGTCGACCTCCGGCCCGACTTGGTCCTCATGGATATTTCGCTGGGGAAGGGGATCGACGGCGTGACCTCGGCCGGTTTGATTCAACACACCATCGGCGCGCCGATCGTCTATCTTACGGCCAATTCCGACGACGCCACCTTTGAACGGGTGAAACTGTCCTGTCCGTTCGGCTACGTTCTCAAACCGTACGAAGACCGAGACCTGCAAACGGCGGTCGAACTGGCCCTCTACCGCCATGCCGTCGAACGGCGGCTGCGCGAAAACGAGCAATGGCTGGCCGCCACCCTGGCCAGCATCGGCGATGGGGTGATCGCCGTCGACCGCAGCGGCGCCGTTCGATTCATGAACTCCCTTGCCGAACGACTGACGGGCTGGACGCAGGAGGAAGCGGCCGGCCGAGGTATGATGGACGTGTTTCAGATCCTTGATGAAAAAACGCGTCGACCGGTGCTCAATCCCGGCATCGAAGCGATGCGAGTCGGAGGGTCCGTCGAACTCGCCCCCGGAATGCTGCTTGTCGACAAACTCGGCGCCGAGCGCGCGATCGACGACAGCGCGGCGCCGATCCGCGACGTTGACGGCAACATCTCCGGCGCCGTGCTTGTGTTCAGAGACGTGACCGAACGCCGCCGGTTGGAGGAACATCTTAGGCAGGCGCAGAAGATGGAGGCGATCGGCCGACTGGCCGGCGGCATCGCCCACGACTTCAACAACATCATGACCATCGTCACCGGTTTCACTGAACTCTTGTTGGACGAAGACCTCGTTCGCGAACAGCGCCAGGAGTTCGTCCGCAACATCCTTGACGCCAGCCGTCGCGCCGTCGGTCTAACGCAACGGATCATGGCGTTCAGTCGTCGGCAGGTGCTTTTCCCGACAATCTTGAATCTGAACGGCGTCGTCCGCGATATTACGTCGGCAAATAACTTCATCAGAAAGATGCCATCAGCCTGTCAGCGGTGTCATGTGTACTGCACCTCCGGATGGTCGAAGTACGCGGCGACCTTCGCCGGAAGCCCGCGGAGGGCTTCCATGAATTCCTCCA
>JBOFFD010000328.1:0-4232 GCA_051648425.1 Planctomycetia bacterium | reverse complement strand
GAGTAGTCAAAGCGACAGGAAGGAGCTTTTCGGTGAAGACGGGGCGTACATTCATTTTGACGGAAGCCGCCGCCCAAGTTCCCTTGGTACGTCGGATTCTTATGGACGTGCGAGCGGAACGCGCCCGTTTGTCATTCGCCGATCGGCGATTGGAGCGGTCCGACCTGCCGGCCCGTGAGCAGTGGCGCTGGGCGGGGTTGCAGTCCGACGCCCGCAAGGCGCTGGCGGAGTTGTTGGAGGAAGCGCGGAGCCTGGGCGCGTTGGTGACGCCGGGCGTGCGTTGCGAGGCGTGGTTCCCGTTCCTGCACCGCTGGACGGGACCGAAGGGCGACGGCCGACTGCGGCCGGCCTACTTCGTCTACAACGACAGCCAGTCGACGATCAGCGAGTGGTTCTTCGACGGCTGGCCCGACGACCGCCGCCCGGTGGCACCCGCCTGGTGGGGCATCCAGCGGCGAAGCGCCGACCGTTCGATTTCCGCCTGACGACCGGCATCGTCCGCCCTTCCGACCAGCCGGGATTCAGAAGTGAATCTTATCTCAAGACCGCCGCTTCGTGAATTCCCTCCGCGAAAGATCTTAAGGATTACGGCAGTTTTACGATCAGATCGTCGTTGTACGGTTTTCCCGAGTCGTCGACGCGGTTCGCCCCCAGACTGGCGAGGCGCGCCCGGCCCTCGGCCTCGCGGCGGTAGTCGAGCGGGCGGTCGGTGAAGGAATCCAACGGCACGGCGTCGAGATGGTTCGGTTTGAGATCGTCCAGCGACGCTGGGTATTCGCGCTTCTCAAGCTTGTAAGACGTCAGCGCCAGCCCGACTAAGATCAGGTCGCGGCGGACGTTGTTTTTGTCGTCCGACGCCCGCCGCTGCCGGTACAACGGCTTCAATGACATCGCCATTGTTTCACCGAACCAACGGCTCGCGACCTCCGGGTCTTTCAGCAGCGTGTCGGCGATCTTCCTCGTTGCATCCAGGTCGTTCTTCGTCCACCGCTCGAAGTCGGCGTCGAGGAAGGCGAAGTGCTTTTCCTGGGCTTCGCGATCAACGGTCTTCAAGGCTTGGACGATCCGGTTCTGCACCTCGTCGGCTCTTTCGACGGCCAAATTCCATTTGACCTTGCTGACGCGGGCGCCCTTCAGAATCTCTTGGCCGTCGCCCTCCGCCTGCTCGAAGAAGCCTTCCAACGACGCTTGATCGGTTTGCAGCAGTTCCAACTCTTGATGAAGAATCGCCCGTTCACCGACGTCGGCGGCGGTCGACGACGGAGCCAAAAGCGGCAGCGCGGCCAAGCCCGCCCGGTAGTCGGCGGCCTGCGGGGCGGTCGCCTTGCCGCTTTCCAGCCAAGCGATTTCCAGCCGGTAGGCGTACGAGTCGATGAGACTGGCCTTCGTCTGCGAAACGTCGAACGGCGAACCGGCCGCCAGCAGGGCGGCCAACTTATGGACGGCCGTCAGATCCATCTTCGCCGCGGCGTAGTCGCCGTCGGCCAGACGCCGACCGGCCCGCGCCGCCAACACCCGCGCGACGAACGGCAGCCGCCGTTCAATGGTGAGCGACGCCGAGACGAGCCGGGGCGGCTTTTCTTCGGACAGCAGCGGAGCGAAGTAACGCGGCTTGTCGGCCGCCGCGACGACGGCGTCTAGCGCCGCGGCGTTGGTCGTCAAAAAAGCTTCGACGTCGGGGGAGTCGTCCTTTTTCCACAACCGATCGGCGGCGTCGAAAATACTGTCTTGCAGCTTCAACGCTTCCCGGTTGACGTTCTTCGGCTCGATTCCGCGCGACGCCGTGTACGCCTCCAAAAGGACGAACCGCGGAGCCTTCGGCGCCAACCGATCGACGCCCATCATGGCCATGGCCGTCTTCCGCAACGGCGGATCGAGGGCGTCCTCGCCGAACGTCTGCAACAGAGCGACGCCGGCGTTTTCCGCCGGATCAAGATCCTTGGAAAGCAGATCGTTCACCCGGCGGACCGCGCCGCGAACGCTCGTGGGAATGACCGGCGCCTTCAATTGCGGGCCGGCGGGGTT
Source organism: Planctomycetia bacterium (assembly GCA_051648425.1). Lineage (GTDB taxonomy): Bacteria > Planctomycetota > Planctomycetia > Kolteriales > Kolteriaceae > JBOFFD01. The sequence goes on along the minus strand of JBOFFD010000328.1, from coordinate 2,207 downwards.
CGGTTCGGCGGCAAGGACGGACGGCGCGACGAGAACCATTGCGGCGACGAGCAACGATCGACCGGCAAGAATGCGGAACGGCGAAAACGATGGCATGTGGAACGATCCCTGGTGGATGATCGATCGACGACGAAGGCGGCGGAGGGGTGGCGGTCGCCTCGACCTTCAAGGGAAGTTTGGGAGAACGGCTCGAGGCGGTCAATGGGCGGCGGGAGATTGAACGAAGTGAATCAGCCGTCCACGGCGGGGCGACTTCGTCAGCCGAGTAACGTTGGGACGCAAGAAGCAAACGTAGGGCGTGGCCGCCGGCCCGCCCAGGGAAGGCGATGGGTCGCATTCCCGCGATCGAAGTAAGACTCGCCCCAACGGCCTTAAGGGGGCGGGCCAGCGGCCACGCCCTACTTTCGCCATCACGACCCGGCGGCGAAGGCGCCAAGCATCTTGTTCCTGAGATGCACAAGCGTCCTTACTGACCTTCGGAGGGGTCAGGCGGTGCGGCGCAGGCGTGGCTGCTGGGCGGCTTGATGGATGGCCGCTTCGATTTGGGCGGCGGCGGCGACTGCCGCGAAGCCTTGGTCGCCACCGACGATGGGCGCCGCCTGTTCCCGCACGCACCGCAGGTAGTCGGCGATTTCCAGCTTCAGCGGTTCGACGGCCGGGTCGCCGATCGTCCGTTCCACCTCGAACAGGGTGTCGAGCAGCGCGTCTTTCTCTTCCTTGGTGGAAGCGTTGGGCAGCCGCAGCTGCAGGCCCCGGCCAGCGTCGGAAAGCCGCGACCGCACCGTTTCGCGCGACTGAAAATCGACTTCCAACAGGTCGTCGTCGGCCCAGAGTCGCAGTCGACGGACGGTGTCGTGATGGACCCGGCTGGCGGCCAGGTCGGCCTCGGCGCCGTTGGCGAACCGCAGATGGGCCGACGCCCAGTCGGTCGAAGGGCTGAGGACGCTGGCGCCGACGGCCGTGACTTCGACCAGCGGCGAGTCGACGGCGGCGAGCGTCAGGTCGATGTCGTGGATCATCATGTCGAAGACGACCGACACGTCGAGCGAACGGAACGGGTACTTGCTGAACCGGCGGGCTTCGACGAATTGGCCCTTCAGCGGGTCGGCGGCGGCGGCCAACCAAGCCGGGTTGTAGCGTTCGCTGTGGCCGACCTGCAACACGGCGCCGTGCTTCCGCGACAGCCGAATCATTTCGCGGGCTTCGTCGAGGTTGAAGGCCAACGGCTTTTCCACCAACGTGGCGACGCCGCGCTTCAGAAACTCCGCCGCGACCCGACAGTGCGACGACGTCGGCACCGCGACCGTCACGGCGTCGACCTTGCCGAAGAAGTCGTCGATGGACGCATGGGCGGTCGTGCCGACGGCGTCGGCGACGCGCTGGGCGGCCGCCGGGTCGTGGTCGACCACGCCGACGAGTTCGACGTCGGGCAGCCCCGCCAGAATGCGGGCGTGGTGTCGGCCGATGTGCCCCACGCCGACCACGCCCACTCGAGTCTTCGTCATGCCGCTCGCAACCTTTCCCGGGCGCGTCCTTTGCGCCCCAGCCGCTGTTCGTCCAGGTAGTCGAACAGCGTCGCCACCGGAGCCGACCAGTCGCCCGCCGCCTTCAGCACTTCGCGGGACTGCTCGACGCCGATCTTCTTGCGGAACAACAGTCGATGCGCGCGGATCAAGGTGTTGATTTCTTCGGTGGAGAAGCCGCGACGCTTCAATCCGACCAGGTTGACGCAGTGGGCTTCCGCGGGGTTGCCCTGCATCATCATGTACGGGGGGACGTCGGTGACCACTTTGCTGAGACCGCCGATGAAGCTGTAGCCGGCGATGGTGATGAAGTGGTGCACACCGACGCCGCCGGAAAGGTTGGCGTAATCGTGGACGTGAACGTGGCCGGCCAACAGGCAGCCGTTGCCGAACACGCAGTGCGAGCCGATGACGCCGTCGTGTCCGACGTGCGTGGCGCCCATGAGGAAGTTGTCGGACCCGATGCGGGTGACGCGGTTTTCCTTGGTGGTGCCGCGGTGGACGGTGACGGCTTCGCGGAAGACGTTGCGGTCGCCGATCTCGACGGCCGTCGGTTCGCCGTGGTAGCCCAAGTCCTGCGGTTCGCCGCCGACGACCACGAACGGGTGCAGTTCGTTGTCTTCGCCGAGGGTCACGCGGCCGCGCAGCACGACGTGGCTGACGAGCCGGGTGCCGCGGCCCACC
>JBOFFD010000327.1:0-2145 GCA_051648425.1 Planctomycetia bacterium | reverse complement strand
GTCCGTCAGGAACTCGAACCACGTCCGTTCGGGCTTTCCCAAAACGCCTGCCGCCGCCGCTTCCATCGCCGGCCCGATCCGTTCCCGCACGGTCGCTCCGCAGGCGGCCTCGGCCCTGGCCATCCACTTGTTCGCCTGGTTGCGGCTGGCGCCGGGCTCCGGCAATTTCAGGAACGTCGGCGACAGCGACAGGTCGACGTCTTCCGAGAATCGCTCGATGACGCCGAACACCTTCGAGAGCGACGTCCCTCCTTTGAACACCAGGCTGTCCGCAAACTCCGACTCGAACAGAACGCCTAGGAGCCAGCACACCCAGAAGTCTTTCTCCAGGACGACCGGGGAGACGTTTCGCCGAACCGCCGCCTGCTCTAGGTAGAGGGGGCGCTCGTCGGCCGACAGGTCGAGGAATCCGAGCTTCATTCCTCCTCCTGGGCGAGTTCGCGGAAGATCGGGTGCATCCAGGCCGGGGCGAGCCGAAGGTCTTGGAGAAGCCCCCGGCGCTCGTCGGCCGGCAGCGTCCGCTTCAAGTGTTCCCGACGCTCCGGGGTTACATGCTCCTGGCCCAACTCGCGGAGGGCCTGGATCAGCAGACCGCTGAGCCGACCGGCAGCCGCCATGTTTCGCGCCGTGGTCCGGCGGAGCTGAATCGTCATCGGGCCGATCTTGACCGTCCGCGACGGGCCGTCCGTCAGGAACACGGCTTTCGCGGGCACCTGCTCGGACAGGCCCAGAGCGTTTGCGGCGTAGGCTCCCGCTGGTTGCAGACGGGTATGGTCGCGGCCCGCCAGTGCTCGCGCCACGGTCTCGGCGGACGGGGCGAGCGGGCCGAGCACCGGGTGTTCCTTCGGGAGGTCGTACACCCCTCGGGCGAGGCGGCGGATCGTTCCCTTGCGGGTGAGCCGATGCAGAACGACGTCGACGGCCTCCCGGCTGCCGAGATCAAGGAAGTCGGCCGGCACGAACACGGAACCGCCGCCACGGCCGGAAATGGCGGCCATCACCTGCGAATCGATGCTTTGGGGCGTCTTCCTTGTGGCGGCCATGTAAGAAATTATGGCCATTTTTTCTTACAGAGTCAACGATAGCCGACGGACCCTCTCGCCGATCGTCGCCTTCCCCGATCGGCTACTTCGCCGCGCGATAGTAGGCCAGGCAGTCGGCCAGGCTTTGCTCGAAGGAGGTGCGGGCGGTGAAGCCGAGGGCGTCGCGGGCGGCCGAGACGTCGGCGAGGCTGTGGCGGACGTCGCCGAGGCGCGGCTCGGCGTAGCGCGGTTCGATCGCCGTTCCCAACAGCGCGTTCAGCGCGGCGGTCAAATCGCGCAGCGTGACGGCGGCGCCCCGGCCGATGTTGTAGACCCCGCCCGAGGCGCCGGGGGCGTCGGCCGCCGCCAGGTTGGCGCGGGCGACGTCGCCGACGGCGATGAAGTCGCGGGTTTGCAGGCCGTCGCCGTAGATGGTGGGGGTGCGGCCGGCGGCCATCGCCGTCGTGAAGAGCGCGATCACCCCGGAATAGGGGCTGCCGGGGTCTTGGCGGGCGCCGAAAACGTTGAAGTACCGCAACCGCACCGTTTCGACCGCGCCCAGGGCGGCGTACGCCTTGCAGTACATTTCGCCGGCCAGCTTGGCGGCGGCGTAAGGCGACAGCGGCGCCAGCGCCACCGTTTCGACGATCGGCATGGCGGCGGCGTCGCCGTAGGCGCTGCTGCTGGCGGCATAAACCACCCGCCGGACGCCCGCCTGCTTCGCGGCCTCTAAGACGTGCAACGTGCCGGTGGCGCAGACGGCGTGGCAGCCCAACGGGTCGATGATGCTTTGGGGCACCGACACCATCGCCGCGAGGTGGAAGGCGCAGTCGACGCCCGCCGACGCCTGCCGCAAGGCGTCGAAGTCGAGCACGTCGCCGACGACCGTTTCCAACCGAGGGTCGGAGCCGTCGGCTTCGGACGCGAGGTGCGGCGCGAGGTGCGCCAGGTTCCCTTTGGGATAGGCCGACGCTTGGTCGAAGACGCGCACGCGCCAGCCGTTCTCCAGTAGGGCCGTCGCCAGATGGGAACCGATGAAGCCCGCGCCGCCGGTGATCAACGCTCGACGCACGAGGCGGCGTCCTTCCTGGGAGATGTTGGCGAACCGAACAAATCCGCCAAA
>JBOFFD010000326.1:0-14545 GCA_051648425.1 Planctomycetia bacterium | reverse complement strand
GATTCCCTTGCTTCCAGAGCGGAGGTCCGACCCAACGCACCTCTTGAGCGGGCCAGCGGCCGCGCCCTACCTTCACCACTTCCGCCCCGACGATTCTCGGATTTCATCGGCGCGAAATCCTACGTGTGCTTCAGTAGTTTTCGGATTCCGATCGTTCAACGTCACATTGCGAGCCGTCCGTCGTAAAGTCGGAGCATTTTCGATGGATCGACGTCGACGAACCATTCGTCGTTTGGCGGCGGTTTGAAGTCGGTGAATGACGACCTGCCGGGGCGACGGCCCGGCGTCCGTCTTACTCCGGCGGCGGCAGGGATTCGATCTCGTAGATCATCGACGGCAGTTTGGTCGGGGGGCCGGGAGGCGCCTTTGGTTTGACGGCGGTTCCCAGCGGCGGCGCGACGGCGTCGCGCGGTAGGATCGGGCGGGCGGCCGCCGGGTTGAACGGCTCGTCGGCCGGGACCGGTTCCAGCGACAACGCGCTCTCCACGTCGAGCGGTTCGGGCAAATCCAGCGGGTCGCCGGTGGCGGTGGTCGTCGCGGCCGAATCGGGGCTGCGGGCGAACGACGGCCGGGTGGCGCGGTCGGTGCGCAACGTTCCTTGAATGCGGCGGGGCATGGCGGCCGGCTCGCGCGCCGCGACCGGTCGGCCGTCGACCTTCGACGCGATCGGAGCCGGGGCGCCGACGGTCGCGGGTTTCGGTCGCGCCACGGTCGACGTTCCAACCGGCGGCAATCCGGTTCGGCGGCCGGCTGGTTTCTTGTCGGTCGTCACTTCGGCGGCCACGGCGGCGGCCGTGGGCGCCCCCTTCGGAAAGAGGCCCGGCTTCGCGGCGCCCGGCTTGCCTTGCCCGACGACCTGCACCGGCGGCGCCGACTCGCGCGAAGCGTACTCCACCATCGAAACGGCGGCGGCGGGGTCGGCCGCCCACAACAGCCGGCGCTGCACCGTCCGCTCGGCTCCCGGCGCCAACCGGTGCCAGTGGTCGCGGTCGCGGAAGGCGCCGTCGACCCGCGACGCCGGGATCGGCGAATGGGTGCTCGACTGCCCGAACCGCATCAGCCGACCGCCCACCCGCTGCGCCATCGACGGCTCCGGGTCGTTCGCTTGCCACTGCAACGCCCACCGGCCGTCGTCGACTTCGTCCACCACGCCCGTCGCCTTGATCGGCAGCGCGATCACCGTCGGGCCGTCGGCGCCTTGGCTCGCCACCAGTTCGCCCCGCTTCTCGCGGGTGATTTTCAGGTCGCGGCCGGTGATGAGATCGACCAACGGCACTTCCAAAGTCCGCTGCTGCGAACGGTTGCGGATGATCGTCGACAGCTCGATCCAGGGGGCGGCTTCGCGGATGATGTACACCACCTCGGCCTGCCAGGCGTCGTCGTCGTGACGGAAGCGCAACACGGCGACGCCGTCGGCCGTGCCCGCCTCGGCGTTGCGCCAACCGGAAACCGGACCGGGGGCGACGCGCACCACTTGGGCGGGGTCGGCGGGTCGGCCGTCGCCGGGCAGCAGCAGGCAGTGGCCGGCGTGGTTGTCGCGCGGGGCGGCGGTGATGACGACGCGAAGGTAGTCGTTTTGCACCAACACGTCGCCGGGCGAAACGCCCAGCCCCTTGGCGCCGGGCAGCCGTTGCTCGAGGTCGTCGGCGGTCAGCCGGTGAAGCGATAAGCCGGCGCGGGCTTCGGCGGCGGCAAGCGACGCGACGACGCAGGCCGCGGCAAACAGTGTGACGGTTCGGCTCGACATGACCAACGCCCTCCGCGCCGAACGACGAAATCGGCGCTGTATCCACGGGTGACGTTCCTTGTATCGGCCGTGCGGGCTGGGGAAGTTTGGGCGAAACGGTGGGACGAGCGGATTTCCCCGGTCACGCCAATCGCGGCGATCGCGCGGGGAACCACTCTGTGGCGGCGTCCCGTACAATACCGGCGAATTCACACGGACGGGCGGAAGGATTTTTCAACGTGGAACGACGACTAGGCGCGCGACAGGCGACGGCGGCCGCGGGATTCTTCTTCGTCGCGGCCGTTTTGGCGCTGACGGCGATGGTGGTGCTCGGCGGGTCGAACGGCTGGCGGACGCCGCCGCTGACCGTCGAAACCGCCATGCCCCGCGTCGACGGTTTGCGAGTCGGCACTCGGGTGCGGGTGCTGGGGGTGCCGGCCGGCGTGGTGACGGCCGTCGAACTGCCGACCGCTCCGGGCGAGCCGGTGCGCATCCGCTTCACGCTGGAACGCGCGTTCGCCGGCTTGGTGCGAACCGACGCCACCGCGCGCGTCCACAAGGAAGGGATAGTCGGCGAACGGGTGTTGGAAGTCGACCCCGGCACCGCGTCCGCCGCACCGGTCGCCGACGGCGCCCGCCTTGCCGCCGTCGCCCTTCCCGACTTCCAAGACCTGCTCGCCAAGGCCGACGCCCTCATGGAACAGTTGCGCGGCGGCAAGGGAACGGTCGGCCGGCTCTTAAGCGACGACGAAGCGTACCAGTCGCTGCAACGCCTGACCGGCCAGGCCGAGCAACTGCTCATTTCGCTGGGCCAAAACAGTCGGGCGTTGAAACAAAGCTGGCCGTTGCGGAACTGGGTCGACGACCAGTACCAATTGCTGCTGCGGCCCGACGCGACCATCGAACGCAAGGTGTTCGCCGAGTCCGATCTATTCGAGCGCGACCGAGCCGTTCTTACCGAAGAGGCCAAGCAGAAGCTGGCCGACGTCGCCGCCTGGATTCACACGTTCGACGCCAAGGATTCCGAACTGCTGGTGGCGTCGTTCGCCGGCGACGACGCCGACGTCCGCCGCGCCGAGCTGACGTCCGTCAAGCAGGCCGAAGCGGCGTTGGCCTACCTGCAGTCGGTCCATTCGGTCGAAAAGACGGGGTGGTTTACGTGGCGCACCGTCCGCGCGCACGGCTTCGGCGCCTTCCAACCCCCCGCCGCCAAGCCGACGGAAGGATCACCCGCCCCCGCCCGCCGACTGGAGATTCTCGTCTTCGTAAAGTAGCTGCTGACGAACAGGCAGGGTTTTGCGAGGACGCAATCCGAGGATCGTTGGTACGCAAGGGCTTCTCGTAGGGCGGGGCTGCGCCATGACGTCACTTGGTCGCGACGGGCTGCTTCTTCTTGGCGGCCGCCGGTTGGGGCGGGGCGTCGCGGCGGGCGAGGGCGGCGTTCTCGTCGTACTGCCGCTGCCAAGCGGTTGACAGTTCGCGGACGCGGTCGGGTTGTTCGCCGGCCAGGTCGCGGCTTTCGATGCGGTCGACGCTCAGGTCGTACAGTTCCCACGGGCCGTTCTTCGCGGCGACCAACTTCCAATCGCCCTGACGGACCGCCTTGTTGCCTCCATGCTCCCACCACAGGAATTCGCGTTTCAGCGCGACGTCGTCGGTGAAAGTCGGCGCGAGACTAAGACCGTTGGACGGCGGCTCGTCGGAGGGCGGCGGGGTCGGTCGGGCGGAGGCCAGCGCGAGGATCGTCGGAGCCAGGTCGACGACGTGGCCGGGGGTGCGGCGCAGTTCGCCGCGGGCCTTCAGACCGGCGGGCCAGTGGACTAAAAGCGGCGTCGCGATCCCGCCTTCGTGCACCCACGTCTTATGTCGGCGGAGCGGCGTGTTGCAGACGGTCGACCAACCGGGGCCGAGGCAAAGATAGGTGTCGGCCGATCCCATCACGGCGGCGGGGTCGTGGCCCCGGCCGCGCACCATGATCTCGGCCGAGGCGCCGTTGTCCGAGAGGAAGAAGACGACGGTGTCGTTCCAGGCGTCCATCGCGCGGAGTTGATCGAACACCCGACCGATCTCCCGGTCCATGCGGTCCACCATCGCCGCGTGAATTTCCATTTTCGCCGCCTGGAACTTCCGCTGTTCGTCGCTCATGGTCGACCACGGCACCGGGCGGTTCATTTCGCCCGCCCCCAGTGCTCTTAGAGCGTCGGGGAAGTCGTACGGAGGGCCGACCGCGGCCTCCACCGCCGACGCCGCTCCTTTGAACAATCCCAGCGAGTTCATTCGTTCGACGCGCTTCGCGCGGACGGCTTCCCACCCGGCGTCGTACTTCCCTTTGTACTTGGCGACGTCGTCGGCCGGCGCCTGCAACGGAAAGTGCGGCGCGGTGAAGGCGAGGAACTGAAAGAACGGTCGATCCTTGAAATCGACCGCGTGGTCTTTCAGATGGCGGACGGCGTGGTCGGCGACGGCGGCCGTCGAATAGTAACCGGAACCGGCTTCGACCGGCGGCAACGGACGGTCGTCTTCCTTATGAACGCTGGGATGGAAGTACTGACCGTCTCCTTCCAAGTAGTAAGACCGATCGAAGCCGCCGGCTAAGACGGCGCCGTCGACATGCCATTTGCCGGAGTGGTAAGAACGGTAGCCGAGCGGCCGCAGTCGCGCCGGCAGCAGCTTGGCCCAGGCGGGCCGCACGCCTTGACCGCCGCCGACAACTCCCGGCACTTTGTCGCGGCGGACGGCGTGCGGGTAGAATCCGGTCAACAGGGCGGCGCGGGTCGGCCAGCAGCGGGCGGTGTTGTAGAACTGCGTATAGCGGAGGCCGTCGGCGGCGAGGCGGTCTAGGTTCGGCGTGGCGATTTCACCGCCGTAACAGCCGAGGTCGGAGTAACCCAGGTCGTCGGCCAGGATGACGAGTACGTTTGGCGGCCTGTCGCCGCCGAGGACTTCCGGGGCCGCGGCGGCCGACGCCACCAGCGCGGCGGCGGCGACGAACGATCGGATGCAATGGTTCATGGTTATCCCTAGGGGGAACGGGCCGTGAAATCCGCCGCAGGAATTGTAGGTTCGAACCGAGCCGAGGGCAGGGGCGTGATGTGGAACGTTCGCGGAAGACAATTCGGGCCGTCGTTGACGGTGGTGTTCTTGGCGGCGACGGCCGGTGCGGCGGAGGAAACGCACGCGGCGACGAAGCCGAACGTGTTGTTCATCGCGGTCGACGATCTCAACGATTGGGTCGGTTGTCTAAAAGGGCATCCGCAGGCGCGGACGCCGAACATTGACCGCCTCGCCGCCCAGGGCGCGCTCTTCACCAACGCCCACTGTCAGGCGCCGCTTTGCAATCCGTCGCGCGCCAGCCTGCTCACCGGGCTGCGGCCGACCACCACCGGCGTCTACGCCCTTTCACCCTGGTTCCGCGCGGCGCCGAAAATGAAAGACCATGTCGCGCTGCCGCAGTACTTCCAACGGCACGGATATAAGACCTTTTCGACGGGTAAGATCTACCACGACGCCTATCCGCTGAAGAACGATCGCCGCGACGGCGCCGAATTCGACGTCTGGGGGTTGCACGGCGGGTATGGTCCGCTGCCGACTAAGAAATTCGTCGAGACGCCCGACCCGATCGCCGCGATGGATTGGGGCGTCTTCCCTGAACGCGACGAAGGCCAGGACGACTTCAAGATCGCGGCGTGGGCGCTCGAGCGGCTGCCGACGGCGCCGGAGCCGTTCTTTCTGGCGGTCGGCTTTCGGCGGCCGCATGTGCCGTGCTTCGCGTCGCAGCGTTGGTTTGATTTGTTTCCCGACGCCGCGCTGGTAATGCCGCCGGTTAAGACCGACGACCGCGACGACTTGCCGCGCTTCGCCGGTTTCCTGCATTGGAAGCTGCCGGAACCGCGTTTGGGATGGCTCGTCGACCACGGGCAATGGCGGCCGTTGGTGCGTTCCTACCTGGCCAGCATCGCGTTCATGGATTCTCAGGTGGGACGACTGCTCGACGGGTTGGAAGCTTCGGGCAAGGCAGACCGGACGGTGGTGGCGTTGTGGTCGGACCACGGTTGGCACCTGGGCGAAAAGGGAATCACGGGAAAGAACAGTCTATGGGAACGGTCGACGCGGGTGCCGTTGGTCTTAAAGGGGCCGGGGGTTAAGAGCGGGGCGGAATGCAACTCGCCGGTGGAATTGCTCGATTTGTATCCGACGCTGGCCGATTTGTGCGGTCTGCCGCCGCCGCCGGGAGTGGAGGGGCGCAGTCTGCGGCCGTTATTGGCCGACCCGGCGGCGCCGTGGCCGTGGGCGGCGGTGACGACGCACAACAAGGGGAACCACGCGGTGAAGACCGAGGCGTGGCGGTACATCGTTTACGCCGACGGTTCGGAAGAACTTTACGATGTGAAAGTCGACCCGCACGAGTGGTTCAACATCGCGGGCGACCCGGCGCACGCGGGCACGATCCAGGCGCTGCGGTTTCACCTGCCGCGGCGGGAAGTCGACGCGCTGCCCGACAGCCGCGGGCGATTGTTGACGTACGACGGTGAAACGCCGTATTGGGAAGGGCGGCCGATTGGGAATGAAGAGCAGTTTCCGAAAGATTGAGTGTAAGACACGATGGCGAAAAGAGGTTTTGCGGCCAAAGGGTCGGACGAATCGTCTTTGTTAGCCGCCGCTTTTCTCAGCGACGCGTCCGTTGCTTTTCGCACGCCGACCGCCAGAAGGAGAAGCCGCGCCGCTGCGGAAAGCGGCGGCTAACAAAGACGGCTTTTTGGCGGTTTTGTTCTATTCATCTTCGTTTCTGAGACGGCCGGGTCTTACTTTTTGAGGGACCGGAGGTAGGCGTCGAGGTCGGCGAGGTCGGCGTCGGTCGCTTTGTCGACGAGGCCGGTGGGCATGAGCGACTGCGGCAGAGTGCGGCGGGCGGCGACGCCGCGGGCGTCGAGCCGAACCACCGTGGCCGCGCCGGTCTGTAGGATGAGGCTGTCGACCGCTTCGTAGATCACGATGCCGGCGTAGAGCGCGCCGGCGTCGGTTTCGACGGCGATCGACTGGTAGCGGGCGGAGACGTCGCGGCTTGGTTCGAGGATCGCCGTCCACAGGTCGCGGCGGGAGAACCGGCCGGCGGCGCCGGCGAGGTCGGGGCCGACCGCCTGGCCGCCGGAATGGCATTGCACGCAGCCGGTGCGGCGAAAGACGTCTTTGCCGCGGGCCGGGTCGCCGGTCGACCAATCGACCGCCGTCAGCCGCGCGTCCCATGCCGCCCGATCGACGCCGTCGCCGGCCAGTTTCCCGGCCGATTTCGGGAACGTCGCGCGGAACCACGCCGTCCAGGCGTCGCGGTCGGCCGCCAGCGGTTCGCCCGTCCACGACTCTAACAGCTTCACGATCTTACCTCGCAGCGCGTCACCGTCCTTGCCGGCGGGCGCCTGCCGCAGCGCGACCACCAACGGCAGCAGGTCGGCCGGGTCGCGTTCGGTTGGCTTTGGCAGGTTCGCCAGGCCGTCGGCGCACGCCTCGGCCGTCAACCGTTCGGGCGAGGCGACGCCTTCCAGAAACCGGGCGCGGTCGGCGGGGTCGACGGGTGTCGCCGTCGCCAAGTAGTTGGCGATGGAGGCTTGCAGGCCGAGGTCGTCCCACCGCCGGCGAAGCGCGGGGGCGGCCTGTTCGCGCGGCAGCGCGGCGAAGAGCGGAATCAACTCGGCGGGCCAGGGGTCGTCGGGCTTCAACGACTTCAGAAAGACTCTGGCGGCGGCCGCTTTGGGGAAGCCGTCGATCGATCCGAACAGGACGTGCTCGGTCGTTCCGAACGAGGGGTCGGCAAGCAGGGCGGCGTCGAGGCCGGGCCGCGCCGTGCGGAGGGCGGCGTACGCCTCTTTCAGGCGCTGCGGCCAGAAGCGGTCGCGCGTCCGGCCGGCGGCTTCCAGCTTCGCGCCGATTTGCAGGAAGGCGCGGGCGGTCCGTTGCAGATAGGTCGATTCGATCGGTCCGCCTAAGCGGGCCAAGACGAGAAGGTAGTGCATGTCGTCGACGGGGTCGGAATCGTCGGTCAGGTTGGCGGCGATGCGGGCGACGGCGTCGGGCGGCGCCTGGCCGAGCATCGCAAGCGAACGACTGATTTCACGATCGAGCAACGGTTCGCCCGTGGGGAAAAGCCGCGCGAGCGACTGAACGTAAAAGGTGGCGACGGCGCGGTCGGTGGGCGGCCGGGGGGCGGAGTAGCCTTCCCAGGCGGTGCCGCGGCGGGACGGATCGGGCAAGTCGCCAAGCGTGCGCTGGAACAAGCGGATCCAGGCGATGCGCACCGCCAGCGGCAGCGTGCGGTCGGCCGCGTGGGTGAAGGCGGGCATGGGGGTTTCGACGGGGGTGGCGTCGGGGCGAAGTTGGACGCCGAGCCAGAAGGCGCGGCCGGTGAGCGGGTCGCGGCGGTCGGGGTGCTGCATGAGGTCGGCGGCGACGGGGGCGGCGGCGACCAGTCGGGCGGCGGCCTGTACTAGTTGGCGGTCGTCGGCCGGCAGCGGGCGGGCTAGCGCGGCTTCGATTTCGTCGAGCGCGAACTTGTCGATCCATCGCACCATCAACTCCAACGCTTGCCGACGGGCGACCGGTTCGTCGCCGAGAGCCGCGGTCAGGACTTGGCGACGGCGGGCGTCGTCGAGGGGCGTCAAGCGCTCGGCGGGTGGGAAGCCGGCGGGACGAGCGGCGGCCGGCGGGACCGGTTCGGAAGTCTTGCCGGTCCAGCGGACGACGTAGACGCCGCCGCGGGTGCCGCGGCCGCCGACGGACAGCCACAGGTCGCCGGTGCTGGGGTGGACGGCGGCGTCGGTGGGGGCGGAGCCGGCGTCGCCGGTGGGCTGCAGAAACAGTTCGGCGGCGCCGCGGTGCGTCGAACCGTGCGGGGTGGTCTTGACGAGCCAGACCTTGCCGAAGGTCCAGTCGAGCAGAAAGAAGCCGGCGCGGTGCGACGGGGGGAACGAGGTCGCGGCGGCAGAGACGACGCCGGTGGGCGAGCCGCGGCCGAGGTCGACGAGCGGTTCAAGGACGTCGAACGCATACGACGGCAGGCGCCAGGTTTCGCCGCGTTCGGGCGAGCGCCAGCCGGCGTCGCCGCCGGGAACGGCATGGTAGAACCTCGTGCCTTCGTACCAGGGGAGCGAGACGCAGCGTTCGTTGTCGGAGTCGAAGACGAACGGCTCGCCGGCGGCGTCGAAGTCGAAGTCGTAGGGGTTGCGGAAGCCGTCGGCGACGATCTCGAAGGAGGCGAAGTCGGGGGCCAACCGCAGCAGAACGCCGGCGATGGGGTTGAGTAGGGGCGAGGTGGGGGCGAGGGGGACGGCGGCGGAGCCGGCGAAGGGACCGGAGGCGTTGCCGCAGAGGACGTACAGCCAGCCGTCGGGGCCGCGGCGGACGGCGTGGGCGGAATGCTCGCCGCCGGTCTTCAGGGGGAAGAGCAACTGCGAAGGACCGTCGGCGCTACCGTCGCGGTCGGCGTCGCGCAGGCGGCGAAGGCCGCCGGCGCCGGTGAAGTACAGGTCGTCGCCCTCGGCGAACAAGCCCATGGCGCCGTCGGCCGGTTCGTCGGCGACGGTCTGGAAGCGGTCGGCTTTGCCGTCGGCGTCGTCGTCCAATAGCCGGCGGATGGAACCGCGGCTGGAAACCAGAGGTCGGCCGGCGGCGTCGAACGTCAGCGTGTAGACGTCGGTCGCCAAGTCGTTGCCGGCGAACTCCGAGACCGTGAAACCGTCCGGCGCGGCCCAGCCGACGTCGGCCGCCCGCGCCCCGCGCTGCGCCATCGCGTTGAAGGCGACGGCGAGGAAGAGCGCGGCCGCTATCGTAGAGCAGGCCCCCGAACGGTCGACGAGTCGCGGCGGCGCCGGCATGGCGGTTTCCTTTTGGTGAAGTTCGAGCGACCGGCGGGGGCGCGAGTCGTATCCATCGGTAGTAGATTTGTGAAAGCGGGGCCGGCATGGACAGCCGGCCGCCGCGTTCCGTAGTAGTTTCGTCGAGGAGAGTCCGCGGGCGACACAGGAGTGTGCTGGTATGGCCGAATGGGTGATGGAAAACGTGTACCACGACGAAGCGGTGGCGATCCTCGGCAACCGGGACGAAAACGTCCGGCTGCTGCGGGACGTGCTGGGGCTGAAAATCGTCGCGCGGAACGATGCCATTCAACTGTTGGGCCTGCCGGAGCAAGTGGTGGTGGGACGGCGGGTGCTGGACCATCTGAGGAAGCGTTACTTGAAACAAGAGCCGACCTCGGCCGAGGACGTGAAGTTGTACTTGTCGTCGACGTTGAACGGCGGGGACGGGTCCGAAAGCAACGGCGTTCCCGCGAACGGGGCGGCGACGGCCGGCGGCAAGACCGCGTCCGGCGCGGCGGTATTGACGCCCATTCTCACACCGATGTTGCCGCTGTCGGTACCGGCGTCGGACCGGCCGCGGCTGTTGGCGCCGCCGCCGATGGGGGCGGCGGAAATCGTCGGACCGATGCGCAAACTGCACGCGCGGTCGGCCGGCCAGACGCGGTACGTCGAATCGATTCGCGCCCACGACCTGACGTTCGGCGTGGGGCCGGCGGGCACGGGCAAGACCTACCTCGCGGTGGCGGCGGCGCTGGAGTATCTGGCGCAGCGGCGGGTGAAGCGCATCGTGCTGGTGCGGCCGGCGGTGGAAGCGGGCGAGAAGCTCGGGTTTCTGCCGGGCGACCCGCAGGCGAAGGTGAATCCGTTCCTGCGGCCGCTCTTCGACGCGCTGCGGGAGATGCTCGATCTGCACCAGATGAAGAACTACCTCGACCACGAAGTGATCGAAATCCAACCGCTGGCGTACATGCGCGGCCGAACGCTGAACGACGCCTTCGTGATTTTGGACGAAGCCCAAAACACCACCGTGCCGCAGATGAAGATGTTTTTGACGCGGATGGGGATCGGCTCGAAAGTGGTGGTGGCGGGGGACGTGACGCAGACCGACCTGCCGGCGGGGGTGGAAAGCGGACTGGCCGACGCGGTGGAACGACTGTCCAAAGTGGAAAAGGTGGGCGTCGTGCGGATGGAAAGGCAGGACGTGGTGCGGCACCCGCTGGTCGAAGCGATCCTCAACGCGTACGACGACACGCTAGAGACTGCCCGAAGCAGTCGAGCAGGCGGGGTGGACCGGCCGGCCGCGGTTTGCGAAGAACCGGAGCGGCCGGCGTAGAATCCTCCCATGCGGGCGTCCGCGGTGAAGCGGACGGTCGCCGGCGCGGAATCGCCGGTCGACGGCCGCCTGCGTACGAGGTTCTAAAAGCCAGCAATGTTCGGAGTCGAACGTCGACGCCGCCTGACCAGTCGGGACGCGTTGGTCCGCTTTAAGTTGAGCCAGTTGACCGGCCTGCGGGCCGCCGACTATTGGCGCCACGCCTTCGTCGTTTTTTGGGTCGCGGCGACTTACCTCGCGGTCTTTTTCCTGATGACTCAACCCGGACCCGCCTTCAACTACCGGCTGGGCCAGGTGGTCGACCGCGAAATCGCCCTGCGGGTCAAGATCAGCATCGCCAACGAAACGAAGACCCGCAACGCCCGGGAAGAGGCGGCCGCCAAGAGTCCACTCGTCTTCCTGCAGAATCCCGAGCCGATCGTCGAAGTGCGACGGCAGTTCGACGACTTGACGGAAGCCGTCGCCTCGTCCGCCGAGCTGATGAGCGTGCCTGAAACGCTCCGCGCCCGCTGGCGGCTGACCACAGATAGTTTCGCCAGCCTGAAGACCTTACTGCCCGACAAGGCCGCCGCCGTCTCGTTCAACGCGAAGCTCGACAAGGCGTTCGCGCCGCTACTCGAATACGGCATCCTCGATCCCAAGACGATCCCGCCGAACGAGCAGCGCCGCTACGAACAGATCGAAATCCACGGGGCGTTCGACGAAACGGTACGGTTCGCCCGCCGCGACGTCGTCGAGCTGTCGGCGGTCGCGTCGCCCGACGGGATTCTGCAAAAGAAACTGCAAGACGCCTTCGGCCGAACGACGGAAGCGGCGACGCTGTTTTCCCTGATCGTCGACCGGCTGCGGCCGACGCTGACCTTCGACGCCCTGGAAACCCGCAAGGTTGAAGACAACGCCCGCGGCACGGTCTACCCCGCGATGGAAGTGTACTTGCCGGGCCTGCGGGTCGTGCCGGCCGGCTCGACCATCGACGCCGACCAACTGGCGCTGCTGCGGGAGGAAGCCCGCGTTTGGAACGAAACCCGTCCGCCGAAGCAGCGGGCGGCCTACGCCGTCGGCATGGCCGTGCTTTCGGCCGCCGTCTTTCTGCTCGTCGGCCTGTACATCCGCACCTTCGAGCCGAAGCTGACCGCCGACGGCCGCCGCCTCGCCGCTCTGTGCATCACCACCGTCGTCGCGTTGGCGGCGGCCCACTGGTTCCGCATCGACACCTTCTCCCTTGAAATCCTGCCCGTGGTCGTCGTCTCGCATCTGATGGTGGTGGCGTTCGGCCGACCGGTCGCGCTCGTCGCCACCTTCGCCCTTTCTCTGCTCGCCGCCGTCCTGCGCGGCCTCGACGTCTACGATTTCACCGTCCTTTTGGTCACCGCCTCGGTCGGCGTTCTGGTGCTTGACGGCATCCGCTCGCGCACCAAGCTCATCTACCTGGGCGGCCTGCAGGCGGTCGTCGCCGTCGTCCTCACCGTCGGCCTGGGAATGCTCACTTCGCAAACCTGGACCTTCCTCTGGACCGACGCCTCGTGGCGCGCCGGCGGCGCCCTTTTGGCCGGCTTCCTCACCAGCGGCCTCTTGCCCTTCCTCGAAGCCGGCTTCGGCATCGTCACCGAGATCAGCCTCATCGAGCTTTCCGACACTAGCCACCCGTTGCTGAAGGAACTCGTCCACCGCGCGCCCGGCACCTACAACCACAGCGTCACCGTTTCCATCGTCTCCGAAGCCGCCTGCAAGGCGATCGGCGCCAACGCCCTGCTGGTTCGGGTCGGCGCCCTCTTCCACGACGTCGGCAAGATGCTCAAGCCGCAGTACTTCGTCGAAAACGTCGGCCGCGACGCGCCGAGCCGGCACGCCCAGCTCGCCCCCGCCATGAGCACTCTGGTCATCATCGGGCACGTCAAGGACGGCGCCGACCTCGCCTTGCGCCACAGTCTGCCCCAGCCGATCATCGACTTGATCGAGCAGCACCATGGCACGACCGTCGTCGAATACTTCTTGAACCGGGCGACGGTGGAGAACCGCGAGGCGGCCAACCCCGAAGAAACGGTCGACGAATCGCGGTTCCGCTACCCGGGACCGAAGCCGCAGTCACGCGAAGCGGCCGTGCTGATGCTGGCCGACTGCGTCGAAAGCGCCAGCCGCACCCTCAGCGAACCGACGCCCGCACGCATCGAAAAGCTGGTGCATACGCTGGCGCTGAACCGACTTTTGGACGGCCAGTTCAACGAATCGGGTCTTACGCTTAGCGAGCTGCGGGTCGTCGAGGAAAGCCTGGCGAAGTCGCTCAGTTCGGTCTACCACGGCCGCATCAAGTACCCCCGGGCGATGTGACGCCGCCGGCCCGCCGCTCCTCCTTGTGGTGCAACCGTCTCGGGCTGCAAGGCCTTCGGCCTAATGAGGCTCATGCAGCCGGTACGGCCGCACCACAACAAGGGCGACCGGGTGCAGTTCTGGTCGCCGTTCGCGCCGCAGCGTAGAATACCGTTAGAAAAGAACGATCGGCCGCCCCCGCGCCTCGCGCTGGAAAGACCGCTCGTCGTTGGACCGATGATGATCGAAATCGAAACAGCCGACCGACAAACCGCCGTCGCCATCGACGCCTCGTGGTTCGTCGGTTTGGCGGAACACGTTTTCGCGGCGGAACTGGTCGAACGGGCGGTGCTCAGTGTCGCCTTCGTCGACGCGGCCGCCATTCACAAATTGAACCGCCGGTTTCTGAGCCACGACTACCCGACCGACGTCCTCACGTTCCCTCTCTCGGAGGACGACGCGGCGATGGAAGGAGAAGTGGTCGTCAGCACCGATTTCGCGGCGGCGGCGGCGGTCGGCTACCAATGGCCGGTGTCGATGGAGGCCGGCTTGTACCTTGTCCACGGCATCCTGCACCTGTGCGGCTACGACGACGGCAACGACGAAGACCAGGCGGTCATGCACCGTCGGCAGGAAGTGCTTCTGCGCGACTACCTCAAGACGCCGCGCGGATCGGTGTACGCCGGCCGGCCGTTGCCCCCGGCCCCGCCCGTTCGGCCGTATGAACCCGACCTTGAGCCGCCCTCGTCGGCCGCCCCCCCCGACGACGCCGTCCCCGCCGCCGACGGTGCCGTATGATCGTCCTCTTGGCCGCGACCTTGCTCGGCCTGTTCTTCGGCTCGCTCATCTTGACGGCTCTCGCCGATTATTCGCGCAGCAAGCTCGAAAAGTACTGCGCCGTTCGCAAAGCCCGAAAACTGGGCGACATCCTTGAACACGACGACGACGCCGTCCTGGCGCTGCGCACCTGGAACTCGCTTATGCTGGCTATCGCGCTGGCCGGCGTCGTCGGCGCCGCCAACGACGCCCTTTTGACCGCCTCCGGCGACGCCGGCGTCGCCGGTCCCTCCGACGCCCTGCTTTGGTGGTGGACCATCCAACGGGCGGCGTTCGCCTGGGTCGCGCTTGTCGGCGTCGAGCTGTGGCTCGCCCGGCCGCTCGGCCGCCTCTACGCCGAGCCGCTCTTGTACTGGACTTGGCCCGCCGTCAACTTCGTCCGCGTCGTTCTGTCGCCCGCCATCGGCCTCGAACGCGCCGCCGACGCCCTCGTCCGCCAAATGACCGGCTCTCCCGCCGCCGTCGTTCACAACCCCATCCAAGAAGAAATCCTCA
>JBOFFD010000325.1:0-6704 GCA_051648425.1 Planctomycetia bacterium | reverse complement strand
GCCGTGCTGCACAAATACTGGACGATCTTCACGCTCTGTCTGACGGAGCGTCTGACCTATCGCACCGACTTCCTCTTGGGCACGCTGATCCGCTTCCTGCCGATCGTGACCACGGTCTTCCTGTGGAAAGCGGTGTTCGACGGCAGCGATCAGAAAGAGATCGCCGGCTTCACGGCGGACGAAATGGTCGCGTATTACCTGTTGGTGCTCATCGCGCGGGCGTTTTCGAGCATGCCCGGCTTGGCGGGCGGCGTCGCGGGGGACGTGCGCGAGGGGCACATCAAGAAGTTCTTGTTGCAGCCGGTCGACCTCTTGGGGTTTCTCTTGGTGTCGCGGGTGGCGCACAAGTTGGTGTACTACGCCGTCGCGTCGCTGCCGTTGGCGGCGGTCTTCTATTTCTGTTCGTCTTACTTTCAAACGTCGCCGCCGCCGCACGTCTGGGCGGCGTTCCTACTCTCATTGGTCTTCGCCTTCCTCATCGGGTTCCTGTTGGAAACGATGATCGGTCTGACCGCGTTTTGGACGCTCGAAGTGACCTCGCTGGCGTACATCACCATGACGGCGGTGTACATCCTCAGCGGCCACATGTTCCCCCTCGACCTCTTGACGGGGTACGAACACGAAACCTACGGCCGAATCTTCGCCTTCCTACAGTACCAACCGTTTCAGTACCTGGCGTACTTCCCGGCGAAGTTGTTCCTGCACGGCGAACGGTGGACGCCATGGGAACTGTACGGCGCGATGGCGGCCGAGGCGGCCACCGTGGCCGTCCTATGGGTGGCGGCCCGCGCCATGTACCGCAACGGCCTTCGCCGCTACAGCGCCTTCGGCGGGTGAACCGACGCAGGGTCTAAGACGAACGCACTGCTGGAAGGAATGATACACGCGATGACCGACCGGCCGGCCAACCATTCGTCGGATTGGATCCGCTACCCGCGGCTTTGGGGGGCGTTCGCGCGCTACTGCCTCGTCCGCGAAATGACCTTTCGTTGGAACTTCCTCGCGCGCTGCGTCTCCAGCGTGATGTGGTTGGGGTTGATCCTACTCTATTTCCATCTGATCTTCCGCAACACCAAGACGATCGGTTCGTGGACCGAAGACGAGTACCTCGTCTTCATGGGCACGAGCTTCCTTCTGAACGCCATCCTCGACGTCTTCTTTCTGGGAAATTGCACGAATCTGTCGGAACTCATCCGCACCGGAAACCTTGATTTCGCGCTTTTGAAACCGATCGACGAACAGTTTCTGTTGTCGTGCCAGCGCATGGACTGGGCGACGACGCCGGACCTGTTCGTCGGGGCGGGTCTGGTCGTCTACGGCTGCTGGAAGACGGGGGTGGAAGTCACGCCGGGCATGGTCGCGGGGTATCTCGTGCTGTTAGGGTCGGGCGTGGCGGTGATGTACAGCCTTCTCTTAATGATGGCGTCGTCCAGCGTCTGGATCATCCGCAACCAGGGTCTTTACGAATTGTGGTTCTACGTGACGCTGTTCGCGCGCTACCCGGCCGACGTATACGATCGCGGGGCGGCGGGGACGGCGATCCGCACCGTGTTGACGTTCATCCTGCCGGTCATGCTGGCGGTGACGGCGCCGGCCGAGTGGTGGGTGCGGACGACGACCTGGCACTCGGCGTACCTCGTCGGGTTCGGCGTCGTGGCGCTGCTGCTGAGCCGGTGGTTTTTCTTCCACGCCCTGCGCGCGTACCGTAGCGCCAGCAGTTGACGCCTTGGCGCCGTTCGTTGAGACGACTCTTAAGAAAGGCGCCGTTCATGAAGTCCTTCGGTCGAAACGTCTTTGCAGTGTTCTTAGCGTCGACGGCGGCCGGCGGGGCGGTTGCGGGCGACTGGCCGCAATGGAACGGTCCGACGCGCGACGGCGTCGTGGCCGAAACCGGGCTGTACGAGGAATTCCCCGCCGCCGGGCTTAAGAAGAAATGGTCGGCCCCGGTGCATCTGGGCTACTCCGGGCCCGCGGTTGCGAGCGGCCGGGTCTTTCTCACCGACTACGTGAAGAAGTCGGGCGAGATCGCCAACAGCGCTGGTTCGCGCGACCAACTCACCGGTACGGAACGGACCCTCTGCTTCGACGCCGCCACGGGCCGGCTGCTTTGGGCGGACGCCCACGACCGGCCGTATTCGATCTCTTACGGCGGCGGCCCGCGCGCGACGCCGACGGTCGACGCCGGGAAAGTGTACATCCTTGGGGCCGAGGGGGATTTGTCGTGTCTGAACGCCGCCGACGGTCGGCCGGTGTGGCGCCGACGGCTTAAGGAAATGTCTAAGACCGAATCGCCGATGTGGGGTTGGACGGCGTCTCCGTTGGTGGTCGGCGACCAGTTGATCTGTCTCGTCGGCGGCGCGGGCGGTCTGGCCCGGTCGCTTGACAAAAACACCGGCGTTGAACGGTGGCGGGCGCTTTCCGGGCCGGCGATCGGCTACTGCCCGCCGATCATCGTCGCGGCGGGGGGCGTCGATCAACTGCTGATCTGGGATCCCGAACGACTGAATTCCCTGAACCCGGCGACCGGCGCCGTCTACTGGCAACGTGTGTTGAAGCCGGGCTACGGCATGTCGATCGCGCCGCCGGTGGTTTCAGACGGCCTGCTGTACGCCAGCGGCGAAAGCGACGTCTCGGCGATGTACCGCTTCGACGCCGCGAAACCCGGCGCCGAGGAACTGTGGCGCGGCCAGGCGAAGACGAGTTTGTACAGCGCGACGGCGTCGCCGATCTTCGACGACGGCCACGTCTACGGCTGCGATTCGCGCCACGGGACGTTGGTCTGTTTCCGGGCGGAGGACGGTCGCCGAATGTGGGAAGCCGCCGAACCGACCGTCGGTCGCAAGCGCGGCGCGACCCACGGCACCGCGTTTCTTTTTAAGAACGGCGGGCGGTACTTCCTATTCAGTGAGACGGGCGATCTGATTCTCGCGGAACTGACGCCGGAGCGCTACCGAGAAATCAGTCGGTTCAACGCAGTCGAGCCGACGAACCAATGCTTGGGGCGCCTGGTGGTTTGGGCCAGCCCGGCGTTCGCCGACCGGTGCGTCTTTGTGCGCAACGACCGGGAACTGGTCTGCTACGCGCTGAGCGACGATTGAGACGGTTCGACTAAGACGAGGAGTCGGTCCTGCCGGCGAGGGCGTCGCGCACGGCGGCCGCCACCCACTTCAGATCGTCGACGGGGCAGTGGTCGAGCAGGGTGTCGCGGGTTCCGTCGCAGCCGACGACGACGAGGCTCTTCGCGTTGTACTTCGGAGCGTACTCCGCATAGACGTCGGCGACGGCCGCCGCCGGCCACGCGCGGCGGCGGTCGCCTAGAAAGTCCGATTCCACCATTTCCAGTTTGTCTCGATCGACCCGCAGTTCCGTCCGCCCGAACGCGGTGGCGAGCAGCAGCACCGCGTTCACTACGCCGAATAAGACCAGCAGGCCGCCGCCGCCGATGAAAACCACCCATGAGACCCACGGCGGGGGCGGGGCCGGATCCCACGGAACGACGCCCCAAAGGGTACCGAATCCGATGAGCACCCACGGAACGACGCAGAAGAGGACGACGGCGGAGCAGCCGTAGAAATAGCGGTCGAGACACCGCGCCCCCAGCGGCGGGACGACGATCGCCACGCCGTCCGCGGTGCGCGTCAGCGAGAGCCGGCTGCCGGGGGGTTGGACGGGGTAGAACTCGTTCTTCGGGTCGTCGACGACCTCGACCGTCGGCGGTTCGATCCCGTCGACGGCGGGGCGGCAGCGCGCGGCAAGCGCCTCCGCCAGCGCCAGAAGGAACTCGCGGCGATGCCATAGTCCGATCCGCCGGCGCCGGCCGACAGCGTCTTCGACGAATAAGACCGACCACGGCGGCCCGTACGCGGCCTTGTCCCCGCCGGTTTCCTCGCTCGCGCCGCCCACCACGAAGCGCCGCACTTGGTCGCACGGAATCGACTGCGTCCGATAGCGGAACGGCCCCGACTTCAGACTCCAGGTCAGCGTGCCGCGGCCTACCCGGATTTCATGGCCGAGGGTCGCCATCCACAGGAACGCCAGCCCGACGACCGCGAAAAACGCCCGTAGACCGTCGACGAGCATCCCTTGGACGAACCCCGGCGCGATCCACAAGTGGTACGCCGCCTCGGAGGCGATTCCGATCAATCCAAGAACGCCGACGAGGCGCGCAAGGTCGCCGGGAAGAACATGGCAAAGGTCCGTTCCGTCTTCGACGGTGCGGACGTCGGGCGACGGGGGGCGTTTCATCAGGATGTTTCTCCGGTCGTCTGCTTTCCCTCACCACGTTGTTCGCCGACGGTTGGAAGATCTTGCCGCAACGACGTTCGGAGACGAGAAATCGCGAGCGGGTTCGGCAGCGGTTACAAGGCGCGGGGCCGGCCGGAGGGGTCGAGGGCGGCGGTGGGGGCCGAGACGGCGGCGGGGTCGAGATCTTGCAGGTAGTCGGCGGCCTTTCCTTCGAGACGGCCGGGGGTGCAGACCTCGAACAGGGCCGAATTTTTGGCGACGAACAGGTGGTGGTGTCCGTAGAAAGCGAGGGCGCCGATGGCGTCGCCGGTCGTTTCATAGATCGGTTCGGGCGCCGAGCCCGCGGTTGGAACGTAGCGCCACAAGGCGCCCTTGGAGGCGGCGAACCAAAGCTCGCGGCGGCCGTCTTCGTCGAGGTCGCCGACGGCGAATTGGTTTTCCAGGGGCCAGGCCTTGGCGGCGGGGACGGTCAAGAGAACCGTGCGGCGGCGGACGCCCTCGGGGCCGAGGACGTAGCGGATCAGTTCGCAGTCGCCGCCGGCCAGGTCGGTGCACCACCAGGCGTACAGTTCGTTGACGCCGTCTTGCTCGAGGTCGGCGACCGCGCAGCGCACGTTGCCGAAGCTGTGGTCTTCGGAGACGACGGTTTGCAGGCGCCAGTCGCGGCCGGCGGCGGTGAACACCTTCCGCGGCGGCCAACGGTTCGGCGCGACGGCGGCGTACACCCGCAGTTCGGCTCGGTTCAGGCCGAAGCCGGCGGCCACCACCAGATCAGTCGACCGGCCGCGATCGTTGTCGACGTCGGCGGTCACCACCTGTTCACCGCTGACGTCGTAGTCGGCCAGCAGTCGCGTGCCGACGCCGTCGGTCGTCATGCCGTGGTCTTGGAGGTGGACGAAGCGCGACTCGACGACTTCGCCGTAGCCGCAGAAGGCGGTGACCAAACTGGCGCCGGACGCGCTGGCGTGCGGCAGGGCGGCGAGCGAGTGCGACCAACTGCTGACCACCGGAACGCGGGCGTAGCCGATCAGCGAGGGGGTGGAAGCGAGCGACCAAACGTAAACGCGCGGATTCGACCGGGGGGTGATTTGACAGGTGGCCGCCGCCAGTTCCAACGGCGGCTTGCCGTCGAGGTCGACGACCGCCAGCGCCCCCACCGCCGCGGTGCCGTAGCCCTGAGCTTCGCCCAGGCCGACGGCCACCGTGGCGAAAGAACGGCTGCCGGGCTGCCAACGGTAGAGGCCGCCGGCGCCGGTCGTGCCGACGAACAGGGATTCGGTCTCGGGGCTGGCGACCAGCGCGCAGAGTGGTTCGGGAAAGGAGACGCGGCGGCGAAGAATCAAGCCGTCGGCGGCGGCGACGTCCATGAGGGACACGGCCGGATCGACCGTGTCGAGGGCGTTCAGCCGACGGAGTTCGTGGTCGAACGCAAGGCCGGCCAGCCACGGGACGGCCGCGAAGGCGGCCAGCGCGGCGGCGAGAACGAAAGCCGGCCGTCGGGGGAAAGCGCCGGGGAAACGGCGGCGGAACGGGGGAACTTGGCCGAGGGTCTCGGCCGACGAGTTTCGATCGTCGTATCGCATGAAAAAGTCCCACAAGCGTGTCGGGGCGGACGTCGTTGGGAACGCAAGGCGGGGAGGCCCGGCGCGTCGGCGGACGCATGGTATCTTCAAAAGAAGAACCCAAGAACATCGGGGAAGTTTCGCCGAACGAGGGAAAATATTCTTGAATTGAATGGAGCAACGCCCGACGAAGTCTGGACGAGGGGTCCGTGACGAGTAAGGGATTTCTCGGGGCGGGCGTCCGGAACGGCGGGTGAAAATCCCTACGATCCTTAGGAGGAGACGCCGTCCGTTGCAGCCGACGGTTGTCGGGCGGATGGAACGACATAAGCTAAGAGAGGATCGTTCCAGCCTGCTCGGCGTTCTCCGATCGC
Organism: Planctomycetia bacterium; assembly: GCA_051648425.1. GTDB lineage: Bacteria > Planctomycetota > Planctomycetia > Kolteriales > Kolteriaceae > JBOFFD01. Next base: position 523 of record JBOFFD010000325.1, on the reverse strand, counting down.
CTTTTGTCGGCCGCCCGCACAAAAGGGGATCGCTCTCCGCCCGGCCGAGCCGCCGGCGGCCGTCTCTTTCAATCCGTCGGCGCCCGACGAAGGCGTTTCCGGAGGATTCCGCGCCGGCGGCGGCCAGTAGGTCGGCGCACCGTGTAGAATAGAGCGGTCGGTGGTTCGTTGACGCTCCTTCTCAGAGTTGAGGTTTGCGGTAAATGCAAAACGTCTACGGAGTCGGCGACGAACCCATTGCTGGGTACAAGTTGCTGGAAGACATCGGCGGCACCGCGTTCTACCGCCTTTGGAAGGTCGCGACCCCCGAAGGCGCCATTCGGCTCTGGAAGGAAATCGACCTCGTCGTCGGCAACGCCGCCGTCGAAACCCGCATGCTGCAACTGCTGGTGCACATTCGGCATCCGTACCTCAACACGCTGACCAACTTCTGGAACATCGACAACGGCGAAACCCTCATCATCGAGACCGAGCTGCCCAGCAGCTCGCTGCGACAGCGGTTGACCGAAATCAAGCGGGTCGG
>JBOFFD010000324.1:0-1658 GCA_051648425.1 Planctomycetia bacterium | reverse complement strand
GCCAGCATGCCCGCCGGCGGCACCAACCTGTCGGCCGAGGAAATTTGGGATTTGGTCCATTTCCTAAGGCAACTGCCGACGCGCCCCGACCTGCTGGCGCCCGCCGTCGCCGCCGCCGGTTCGTCGCCCGGCGTGAGTTCTCACCCGTAGCCGCCGCAACCCCCACCGATCGGCCCGACGCCGATCGTCGGAGCCTTCGCTCGTGTCGAAATGGAGCTTCTTTTTCCTGATGATCCCGGTGATCGGCGTCGCGGTTTTCGCTGTGGCGCCCCTCGTCGGTTGGTCGCTGCCCGAGAACGTTTCGACGCTCGGCCGTGAAATCGACGAACTGTATTCGATCGTCCTCGTCTTAACCGGGGTCGTCTTCGTCGGCACTCAGATCGCCTTGTGGTACGTGTTGTTCCGCTTCGCCAGGCGCGACGACGGCCGGAAGGCGGTCTACACCCACGGCAACCGGTTCCTCGAAGTCACCTGGACGCTTATCCCCGCCGGCATTCTCTTATGGCTGGCGATGATCCAATTCGGCACGTACGTGAAGCTCCGGTTTCCGCAAAGCCGACCGGCCGAGCCGGCCGTCGCCCGCGTCGTCGCCCGCCAGTTCGAGTGGCGCATCGTCTATCCCGGCCCCGACGGTAAGATGGACACTGTCGACGACCTGCACGTCCCCAACGAATTGCACATCGTGAAGGGTCGAACGCAGTGGATCGACTTGCGGTCGATGGACGTCATTCACAGTTTCTTCCTGCCCCACCTGCGGATCAAACAAGACGCGGTGCCGGGCATGTCGATTCCGGTCTGGTTCGACGCTCAGAAATCGACCCGCGACTTCCAATCGGAAGGGGCGGCGTTCACCGCCGAAGACTTGGTCGACCCAACGGCGTTGGCGAAAGCGCTGACCGAACGTAAGACGCCGCTCGCCAAACACATCGCCGAGAAGACCGCCGCCGAAGACCTCGCCCTCTTAGCGACGGCCGTTCCTCCCGCCGCCAAAGAAGTCGATGCGGAAGAGGAAGTGACGGCGAAACCGAAAACGGAACCGAAGGCGGTTCCGAAAGTCGCGGTGCCCGTCCTGCCGCCCGGCGTGGTCGAGTCGTTGTTGAAGGTGTTGAACGCGGCTGCGACCGACGACGGGCTTTACACCGTCGAACGGTTCAAAGGCGTTAAGACGTCGCTTGAGACGCGGGAACATCTGACGGCGTCGGCCGAACTGCGACGGCCGTTGCTTCTCAATCGGCAGCTTCTTACCGACGCTTTCCCGGGAACGATCGGGCCGATCCGCCGCGACTACGAACTGATCTGCAGCGAGTTGTGCGGTTGGGGCCACTATAAGATGAAGGGCCGACTGGTGGTCCACGAAACGGCCGAAGAACTCTCGGCGTGGTTGTCGCGCCGGGCGACCGAACAGGAGGCCGCCCAGTGAGCACCGCAGGTTTTCATGTCGGCGACGCCGACGCGGCCGCAACTTCTCACGCCGTCCACGCCCACCCGGCGCCGACGACCTTCCTCGGGAAGTACGTCTTCTCGCTCGACCACAAGGTCATCGGCATTCAGTTTTTGGTAAGTTCAATGTTCTGGCTGTTCGTCGGCGGCGCGCTGGCGCTGGCCATCCGCTGGCAGCTCGCCTTCCCCTGGCAGTCGATGCCGATCGTCGGGCCGCG
>JBOFFD010000323.1:0-7311 GCA_051648425.1 Planctomycetia bacterium | reverse complement strand
AGACGCTGCTCATCGTTGTTCTCGCTGGTCCGTCGGTCCGCCGGCGTCGTCCATCGAAACGGAACGGAAACGATCGGCGAAACCTTGGTCGTCAACGTAGAACGCCCGATGAAGCGTGACAACGGGCCGGCGTCGATAGTAACGGCCCCGGTTACTCCGGCGGCGCGGCGGCCAACGCCTCGAATTCCCCTTCGCTCAGTACCGCGACGCCCAGCGATTTGGCCTTTTCGAGCTTGCTGCCGGCGTCGGCCCCCGCGACGAGGTAGTTCGTCTTCCCCGAAACCGTCGACGAGACCTTTCCGCCCAGCGTCTTGATGCGGTGCTCGATCTCGTCCCGCGAAAACTTCTCCATCTTGCCGGTTACGACGAACGTTTTACCGGCCAGCGTCTGCGGCGCGCCGTCGTCGATCGGGCCGTCTTCGGTCGTCTTCAGACCAAGCCCCCGAAGGTCTTCGACGACAGCGTCGCCTCCTTCCTTGTGAAAGAACGAATACAAGCTGCCGGCCAGCACCGGCCCGATTTCGTGGACCTCGGCGATTTCGGTTTCGGGGGCGGCGAGCAACCGTTCCATCGAACCGAATCGGCGAGCCAGGATTTCGGAGGCGCGGCGGCCGACATGCCGAACGCCCAGGCCGGCCAACAGCCGCATCAAGCCGCGCGATTTGCTGGCCTGAATCTGCCGCACCAGGTTGGCCGCCGACTTCTTCCCCATCCGTTCCAATTCACACAGGGCCGACTCTTCCAAGCGGTACAGGTCGGGAATTCCCTTGACCAAACCGGCGTCGACCAGTTGATCGACGACCGAGCTGCCCAACCCTTCAATGTCCATCGCCTGTCGATCGGCGAACGATTTCAGACGCCGTTTCATCTGGTCGCCGCACTGCGGGTTCAGACAGCGGACGTACACCCCGCCCTCTTCCTGTTTCACTTCCGAGCCGCACGACGGGCAATGCGTAGGAAACTCGAACGGCGTTTCGGCGCCGGTGCGCAGTTCATGTTTGACCGCCACCACCTGCGGAATGATTTCACCGGCTTTCTTCACCACCACCATGTCGCCGATGCGCACGTCGCGGCGCTTGATTTCGTCGGCGTTGTGAAGGCTGGCGCGACCGACGGTGGTGCCGCACAACTGCACCGGCTCCAGTATGGCGACGGGCGTAAGATTCCCGGTCTTGCCGACCTGCACTTCGATCGCCAAGAGGCGAGTCACCGCTTCCTCGGCGGCGTACTTGTACGCCACTTGCCAGCGCGGCGCCTTGCTGCGAGCGCCCAGTTCGTTGCGCTGGATGTAACTGTCGACTTTAATGACCATGCCGTCGACGTCGAACGGCACGTCGCGGCGGGTCTCGCCCCATTTCAGACAATACGCCAAGAGGTCGTCGAACTCGTCGAAGAACTTCGCGTCGTTGCTGACGGGAAGACCCAGTCGCCGCATCATCGTCAGCGACTGTTCATGAGATGAGACGACCGCCCCGTCGCAACGACCCACGCCGTAGACCGCCAGTCTTAGCGGGCGCTGGGCGACGATGCGCGGGTCGAGCTGTTTCAAGGCGCCGGCGGCGCCGTTGCGCGGATTGGCGAAGGCCGTCTCGCCGGCGGCGGCGCGCTGGTCGTTCAGACGACGGAAGTCGTCGCGGTCGTAATACACTTCGCCGCGCACTTCGAGCAGATCGGGGGGCGGGTCGTTGAGACGTAGCGGCAGACTGCGGATGGTGCGCAGATTAGCGGTGACGTCGTCGCCGCGACGGCCGTCGCCGCGGGTGGCGCCGCGGACGAACCGCCCCTTTTCATACACCAGCGAAATGGAAACGCCGTCGATCTTAGGCTCGGCGGCGTAGCGCGGGCGGTCGCCGTCGAGCAGTTTCAACACCCGCTCGTGAAACTCGCGCAGTTCGTCGGGGTTGTACGTGTTGTCCATCGAAAGCATTGGCGTGTAATGTTCGACGACGGTGAATTCACCGATCGGTTCGCCGCCGACGCGCTGGGTCGGGCTGTCCGGGCTGGCCAGTTCCGGGTGGGCGGTTTCAAGTTCCGTCAGGCGGCGCAGCAGCGCGTCGAACTCTTCGTCGGAGACGACCGGCGCCGCTTCGACGTAGTACAGATGATTGTGTCGGTCGATTTCGCGCCGCAGCTTTTCGATTTCCGCCGCCACGCCCCCTTGCCCCACCATGCCGTCCGCCTCCCCGCTCTTGGTCTCGTCGTCGCTCCAAAGAGTTCGTTCCGTTGAAGAGGTACGCTTCTTCATGGCGGTTTTTCCCGTCGCGGACTTTCCGGATGATTCTGGGTGGAACGACCACCGACTACTATATCGATCGGCGCGGCCCGGCAGACGCTGGCATCCCAGGCACGAACATCCGAGAACCGCATGACGGGATTAGCGGCAGCCAACGTCGTTTTAACCGGTGTTTCACTGGCCTGCTTCTTATGGGCGGTGCGGCAGTGGTCGCTGCTGCGACGCCTTCAGGCGGGACTCGCGGCCCTTCGCCACGGCCGCACCGACTATCGCCTTCGGCGCCGACCCGACGACCGGGAAGCCGTTCTGCAAGCGTTCGACTTGTTGGCGCAGGATTTGTCGCTGCGGACGTTGGACGCGCCGAAGCCCGAAGCCGACGCCACCGTGCTGGCGAAGTTCTGCGGAACGGTTCGGCCGTCGCTGCTCATCCTGCAAAACTACGCGGCGCTGCTCAACGAACGCGCCGCCGCCGGCGACGCGGCGTCGGCGGCGGAAGTCGCCCAACGCCTGCGGCATCAGCTTGAGTCGTTGCTGAACCTGCTGGAAGCCCCCGCCGATCTCAGCCAATTGGAACGTCAGTTGTCGGGCGTATTGCGCGAAAACACCCCCCTGTCGGCGGACCTCCGTACGTCGACCGTCGCGGTGATCGATCCTTCGGGCGAAGCGCCGGCCGCGCTTCGCAGCGCGTTTTCCGATCCGCGCTGGAGCGTGGTCGTCTATGCGGACGTCGAACGGGCGCTGGTCGGCGTCCATGCCCTGTCGCCGCGGCTGGCGATGGTGGACGTCGGCCGAAACCCCACAAGCGGCTGGCAGGCCGCCCTGCAGTTGAAGCGATGGTCGCGCACCTGCGGGGTCGTGGTTTGGTTCTACGCCGTCGATGAACAGGCCGGCCGGTTTCAGCTTTACACCCCCATCGACGTGTGGGTGTGGCCGTTGAACCTGGAACCAACGGGGTTGCTCGCCTGGCTGAGGGACTGCGCCCCATCGGCGCGGTTCCAATTGGAAGGCGATCAGGAATTGACGGCGTCGCTGCGGCCGTTTCTGGTTTCCGGAGGGTTCCAGGCCGTTGCGACGCCGGAGCCTGATCCGGCGATCACCGTCGGCGCGGTCGCGCGTTTCCTGGAATCGGAAGCCGCGAATCACGAGGAAGTGCCGGCGGGCGATCAAACGCTGTTCGTTCTGCCGACCGCCCCCACCGAAGCCCAGGCGGCGCGGCTCACCAAGGAGTTTCTCGAGGGCGCATACTCTAAGGAGTACACGGCGACTTCGGCCGTCGACGCGATCCAGCGCCGCATGGCCTTTCTGGAGAATCAATAGACCACCGTCGCCCGACCGCTGGACCCTTCGCCATGAACCATTCCGACGCACTGCGTTATCTCGATTCCCGCATCGACTTTGAGCGGCGGGATATTCCGACGGCGCGCGACCTCCGTCTCGACCGGATCCGCCTGTTGCTCGACCGATTCGATTCGCCGCACCGAAACTACCAAGTCGTCCACGTCGCGGGAACGAAAGGGAAAGGTTCGACGGCCGTCATGACCGCGCGGCTGTTGCAGGCCGGCGGCTTCAAGGTCGGTTTGCACACTTCCCCTCACTTCGAACGCATCGAGGAACGGTTCGTGGTCGACGGCGAAGTCGCCGAAGCGAGCGAGTTTCTCGTCGGTCTTGAAGAACTCATGCCGGCGGTCGCCGAAGTCGACGGGCTGCTCGCCCCTCGGCAGACGCCGTTGACGTACTTCGAGATTACGACCGCGCTGGCGTTCCTGCATTTCGCCCGGCGCGGCGTCGATTGGGCGGTGGTGGAGGTTGGGCTGGGCGGCCGGCTCGACGCCACCAACGTGGTCGACCCGGCGGTCTGCGCCGTCACTAGCATCAGCCGCGACCATATGCAGCTTCTGGGGGATTCCCTGCCGCTCATCGCGGCGGAAAAAGCGGGAATCATCAAGCCGGGTCGGCCGGTCGTCTCCGGCGTGACGGCCGACGCGGCGCGAGACGTCGTCCGCGACGCCGCCCGCGAACGGGGCGCCCCGTTGTACGAGATAGGCGTCGATTTCACGGTCGACTACCGCTCGCGCGGGTTGGCGGGCGGCGAAGTCGCGGTGACGACCTGGCGGCAGCGGTGGCCGACCTTTTTACTGCCGGCGGTCGGCGCGCACCAGGCGAACAACGCGGCCCTGGCCCTGGCGATGATCGACGCCCTTCGCGACGCCGGCCGACCGCTTGAGAAAGTCGCCGTCGACGCTCTGCGCGACGTCGTCGTGCCGGGTCGCCTCGAAGTCTTAAGCGAGAACCCTACGGTCGTGTTGGACGTCGCGCATAACGAAGCGTCGACGACGGCGTTGGTCGAGGCGCTGCGGTCGGCGGAGAAGCCCGGCCGCAAGGGGCCGCGAATCTTAGTGTTCGCCGTTTCCAGGGACAAGGAATGGTGGACGATGCTGCGCCTTTTCGAGTCGGTGTTCGACGTGGTGGTGCTGACGACGTTCCAGTCGAATCCGCGCGGCGTGCCGGTCGACGAGATTCTTTCGCGGTGGCGGCCGACCGGGCCGCTTCGGGTGGAAACCGCGGTCGACCCCGCCGAGGCTTGGCGAAAGGCGCTCGCCGTCTCCGGCGATTCGACGGACGCCCTTCTGTGCATTGCTGGTTCGTTTTTTCTCGCCGGCGAGGTTCGACCGCTTTTGACGAAAGAATGGTCCGAACGCAACGGATCGCCTGCCATTCCAGCGCTTTGAGATTGCCGAACCGTCGCAACGATATAAACTGCTGCTGGTTCCGCCTCTGTTTCAACCAAGGCGGCCCTCTCGTCTTCGGCGTATTTCGCGTGCTGATCTTCGCTGCGGTGCAGCAGGGTGACCCATGGCGGCAGCCCCGGTCCTCGTGGCTTTGGACGACATCGCCGACATTCTCGTCGAAAAACCGATCATCGTCATCGGCCGAAGCGACGAATGCGACGTCGTCGTCGACTCGAAAAAAGTGTCGCGCATGCATTGCTGCCTCGCCGTCGTCGGGGTCGACACACTGGTCGTGCGCGATTTGGGCAGTACCAACGGCATCCGCGTCAACGGCGAAGCGACCGACGAATCGACCCTCAACCTCGGCGACGAACTGACCATCGCCAATCTCACCTACCGCGTCGTTCCGATGTCCAAGTACGAAGGCCCGAAACCCGGTAGCGATCGACGGCGGATTTCCGACGAAGAGTTGGAAAGCTGTGACGAGCCCGTTTTGCTTTCCGAATCCGGCTGCGCCGAGATTCCTTCGATGCGCCTCGGCGGCCTACAGAAAATGAAAATCGACGACCTGCCGGAAAAAACGCCCGCTTCGGATGCGAAGGCCGATCGAAAGGCCGCACGCCCTTCCGACTCCTTGGAACGACCCGGCGGCCGGAAATCGGATCTGCCGAGAAACAGCGCCGACGCCCCCCAAGATTCCGGTTGGTTGCAGGTTCCCGAAGACGTTCAGCTTTCGCCTTCGTCCGACGGCGACATGAAACTGTAAGTCTTACCTACTTCCGCGATCTATCGTTGGAAACCCACCCCGCATGAACTACATCGACGCGCATTCCCACATCTGGTCCAACGACTACGCCCACTACCCCCTCGCCGCCGGTATGAAGCCCGACGCGAAAGACCCCGACTTCTCCGCCGCTAAAATCCTCGCCGTCGCCAAAAGGTCGGGGGTCGACCGCGTGGTGTTGATCCAGTCGGCGGAGTACGGAACCGACAACGACTACATGGTCGACATGATCGCATCCCACCCCGGAACGTTCGTCGGCGTCGCGGTGATCGATCTGACGAAAACGGTCGAAGCGACGATGAAGACGATGCTGGTCCAAGGCGTGGCCGGTTTCCGCATCATCGCCCGCAAGCCGAACCCGAACTTCGCGGCGTGGCTGGACGGCCCGGTCTATCAAGAGATGTTCGCCACGGCGTCGACGACCAAGCAGTCGGTCTGCTGCCTGATCGACCCGGAAGCGATCCCGGCCGTCTCGAAAATGTGCCGTCGGTATCCGAACGCCCCGGTGGTGATCGACCATATGGCGCGGATCGGCGTCGGCGGTTCGGTGAAGGAGTCCGACGTCGATCTGCTGTGCGGTCTGGCGAAGCATCCGCTCGTTCGCGTGAAGATTTCCGCCTTCTACGCCCTCGGAGAAAGAAAGCCGCCGTACACCGACCTGCTGCCGATGATCCGCCGTCTGTACGGCGCGTTCGGCAGCCGTCGACTGATGTGGGCCAGCGACTGCCCGTACCAAGTCATGGAGAATCCGAACTATGACGAAAGCATGGCGGTTGTCCGCGACCACGCCGACTTCCTCTCGGCCGACGACAAAGAGTGGATCTTGCGGAACACCGCCGAGGAAACGTTCTTCAGCGTCGTGCCGAAGCCCATGTAAACAAACAAGTTCCAACTCCTTGTCAGCCGCCGCTTTCCGCAGCGGCGCGTCCTGTTCCGCCCGAAAGACCCGAACGACGGACGCGCTGCTGCGGAAAGCGTCGGCTAACCAAGACGTTTGGGGTGGGACGGTTGAACTTCCCAAGACCCGGTTCGCACGGCTTTTCGGAAGTAGAACGCCGTCGCCGCTTGACTTTGCGCTGGAGAATCCCACTCTAGGGGTTCTATTTTCGGCGTCCTGAAGTGGGGCCGCCCTGGCGAAACAGGGGCGGCCACGGTTTTTTTTAAGCCGATCTGGCTTGCAGAAAAAGGTTTTCGGTCATGGCGGTACCAAAGCGGCGCAAGTCGCACTCCAAGGCGCGCATGGGCAAGGCGCATAAAAAGGTCCACCCGATCAGCCTCGTCTACTGCGAAAGCTGCAAGGCGCCGACCCTGCCCCACCGGGTCTGCCCGGCGTGCGGCTTCTTCCAGGGCCGGATCGTCGTGCGTCACGAGGAATCGTAATTTCATGCGAATCGCCGTTGATGCGATGGGGGGAGACCACGGTCCAGGACCAGTCGTTCAAGGCGCCCTCGAAGCGCTGGCCTTGGACGGCGAACTGGAACTGACCTTGGTCGGCGACCAACGCTTGGTGCAACCCCTCGCCGACGAGTTCCCCGAAGCGGCGGGCCGGATTCGCTTCGACCACA
>JBOFFD010000322.1:0-2829 GCA_051648425.1 Planctomycetia bacterium | reverse complement strand
ACCTCGGTCGCGAATGGGCCGAGGCCGCCGGGCGCCGCCGTTCCGAACAGTCGGGCGAACCGCTTTTCCTTGAAATCGTCCCCGACGACTCGTCGTTCTCGGCGCTGCGCTCCGCGACCACCGACGCCGACTCCCGCTTTCGCGACTCCGCCCCGGGCGACTTCGCCGCAGGCGACTCCGGCGTCGGCGATTCGCAGTTCTCCGATTCCTCTTTCGGTCGATCGTTGGACGACGGCGCCGAACGCTCGGTCAGGTTGGTCGGCGCCGCCGTTCCCAACGCCACCCCCGCCGAAGCCCAGCACGTCTTCTGGCTGCGCGACACCCTTTGGGTGGTGCACGGCAACCAGCGCCGCAAGCTGTTCGACCAGCACGGCCTTCGGCTCGACCAATGGAAGCAGCAGGGCCGGGCCACCCTGGTGAAGACCGGCGCCGGCCGAACCATCTACCGCGTCCGCCTGCCGGATCTCGACCTGTACGTCAAGCATTTCCAGTCGACCAGCCTCTTCAACTTCCTGCACCAGCTCGTACGGCGCGACCGCGCCGAGAAGGAGTTCGAGTTGGCGGGCCTCTTGGAACAATGCGGCGTGCCGACCATTCAGCCGATCGCGCTCGGCGAGCGCCGGCGCCGGGGCGTACTGATCGACTCGTACCTGCTGACGAAGGCGATTCCCGACGCCCTCACGCTCTACGAGCTGATCGAACGCTGCGTCATGAACGGCCGCTCGCCCCTGCCCGCGTCCATGCGCTTCCAACTGACCGACGCGCTCGCGCAACTCACCGCGACCATCCACGATCGCGGCTTGGAACACCGCGACCTGCACGAAAAGAACATCATGGTCCAGCCGCAGGCCGACGGCCGGTTCCGGTTGTTCCTGCTCGACCTGCACGAACTGCGGGTCCACTGGAGACTGAGCTGGCCCGCCGCCCGCCGCGAACTGGCCCGCATGGGCCGCTATTTCACGCTGCGGACCACCGCCACCGACCGCTTCCGGTTCTTCCGTCGCTACGCCGAGCTTCGCGGCTTCTCGCGCGCCGAAGCCCACGATCTGGCCCGCGACGTCGAGAAGCAGGTCGTCGCCTCTCGCGCAGACTTCTGGCGCCGCCGCGACACCCGCAGGCCGAATAAGAGCCAGCGCATCCGCCACTATAAGATGCCGGGCGTCGAAGCGTTCGCTTCGCCCGATCTGCCGGCGGAAATCGTCGAACAATTGATGAAGCAGCCCGAGCAGCCGTTTCTGAATTCAGTCGTGCGCTACTGGAAGAACGGCCGCAACACGCGGGTGGCCGAAGTCGCACTGCCGCAGATTCTCAACGGCCGCACCCTCACGTACAAGCAGTACTACTTCAAGGGTTGGCACGAGTCTTTGGCGGCGCTGGTGCGGAAGAATCAAGCAGCCCGCGCTTGGGCCTGCGGCGGCTCACTGATACTGCGCGAACTGCCCACCCCCCGCCCGCTGGTTCTTATCCATAAGATGTCGTGCGGCGTTCCCGTCACCAGCTACCTGCTCACCGAATGCGTGCCCGACGCGCTACCGGTCAACCGCTACTTGGAGCAGCAGTTGGCGGCGCTCGACCACCGCAACGCGGTGACGGTCGAGTCGGCGGCCGGCCCGACCAACGCCGTGCCGCTCGACCCGTACACGGAAGGCCGACGGATCGTCCGCGGCGTTCTGGAAAAGGCCGCGAAACTGCTTCGGTCAATGCACGAATGTCGCGTCAGCCACCGCGACATGAAGGCCTCGAACGTTCTCGCCAGCCCCACCGCCGACCCCGCCGCCCCGGAACTTTGGCTCATCGACCTTGACAGCGTCGCCACTTGGCTCACGGTTCCCCGCAGCCACCAACTGCAAAACCTGACGCGGTTCTACGTCAGCTTCCACCGCGCGCCGTATCTTACGCGCACCGATCGACTGCGGTTTCTTAAACTGTACCTCGGCCGCCTCTTCCGCGACAAAGCCGCCTGGAAGAAATGGTGGCGCCTGGTCGCCCGCGGCGCCGAAAACAAAATCCGCCGCAACCAACGCCGCGGCCGCGCGGTGGTCTAGTCGCCCTCGATCTTATCCAAGAAGCTTTTCTGACTTCGACGTCGAACGACGACTGTAAACGTCTGTATTGCCGACATCCGGCGCCGGGTCCACGGCGCGACGGCCGGAAGCCTTCCCTTGTCGATCCCCCCGCCGTTCGGAATACTACCTCCGGATCGATTCCGCCCGCCGACCGAACCGGGCCGCCGCGTCCAGCCGAAACAGGGGGTAGTATGCACGCTCGACTTCCAAACGCGAGCGCCCCGCCACCGTCGGCCGCCGCACTTTTGCTTCTGACGCTGTTCTTACTGTGCGCCGGCTGCGCGCCGAACGACGCGGACTCGGCCGGCGGGCGGTTGGAAGCCGTTTGGGGCGAGCGCGGATTCCTTCCCGGGCAGTTCCAACGGCCGCGCGCCGCCGCCGTCGACCGCGACGGTTCGATTCTTCTCGTCGACATGCGGGCGCAGATTCAGCGCTTCTCGCCCGACGGAAAATACCTCGGCGGCTGGGAGACGCCGACGCACGAACTCGGTCGGCCGAGCGGCTTGGCGTTCGACGGCGACGGCCGACTCTTAGTCGCCGATTCACATTACCACCGCGTGCTGTATTACTCCCCCGACGGCAAACTGCTGAAATCGATCGGCGGCGAACTGGGCGACGCGCCGTTGCGCGGGGAATTCGGCTACGTCGGCGACATGGCCGAAGACGCCGCCGGCAATCTTTACGTCGCCGAGTCGCAACAGAACGAACGCATCACTAAGATCGACCGCGACGGTAAGATCGTACGCCGCTGGGGCGGCCGGGG
>JBOFFD010000321.1:0-10802 GCA_051648425.1 Planctomycetia bacterium | reverse complement strand
GGCGAAGATCTATTCCGAGGAAGGGATCGCGCAGATCGTGTTTCTGCGGGCGTCGGAGGTGTGTGAAACCAGCTACGCCGACAAGAAGGGCAAGTATCAGAACCAACCCGGCCTCACCCTGCCGAAAGTCTTAGGCGCGGAGTAAGACGAACGTCACTTGGGGCCGGCCGGTTGTTCGGCGCGACGGCCGCGGATTTCAATTTCGTCGAACAGGCCGACGTCGTCGAACGAGCCGACGCCCAGTCGGCCGACGGGGAACGCGGCGTCGTCGGCTTCCATGACGGCCGTCTTCAAATCGTCGAAGAAGACGCGGATCGCCGACCCGCTGCGCTCGACGCGCAGCCGGTGCCAACCGTCGGTCCATGGGGCGCCTTTCGTCCGCTTCTTAGCGATGGAAACACGGGGCGCCGCGTTCACCAGGAAGACGGAGTGGGCGGCGGCGTCGGCGTCGCGGCCGAAGTGGACGTAGTAGAAGTGGTCGGCGTCGACCCAGCCGAAGAACAGGCACAGATCGCGGTGGCCGTAGTCGCGGGCGGTGCTTTTCACCGAAACGTCGAAGACGAAATCGCCGGCGTACAGATCGTCGATCAGTGTGTAATTCAGCGGCGAGCGGTGTTTGGGGGCGTACTTGCTCTGCTTCACCAGGGCCAGCGCCTGGCCCTTGCCGTCGCGGCCGGGCTTTAGGCTCCAGGCGTTGGGGTCGGTCGGCGTCCAACCCTCGATCTTACCGTCGACCGCTTTCAATTCGTCGAAGTCTTGGCGGTACAGAACCGGCATCACCTCGGCGGCCGCGACGACGCGCCCGGTCGCCAAGCCTGAACCGGCAACAATCGCCGTCGCCGAAAACCGCCGCCGGGTCCAATGGTCGTGCATGAGGGAAACCTCCCAATTTCGTCGGGCGCCGTCGTCGTGGAATTCTTACGCTGATGCCGCAAGGTTGGGTGTATGTCGGCGCGGCCGGCGCGTCCCTTCCACGGGCCGATTCGTCGACCGATTCTGGCAACTCGAGACTTCCCGTGAGCGATCCGAACCTGCGCCGGCCCGACTGGCTACTGCCGACCGGCGTCGATCGGCCGTTATGGGAGTACGCCCACGACCCCGCCATCGCCGAGCGTTACGAACAGTTCCTGGCCGACACCGACACGAAGCTGGTCGACCTGGACGTGGAACTGCTCGCGGAACGGTTCGCGCAGCCGGGGCGGGTGTTGGACCTTGGGTGCGGCACCGGGCGGGTGTTGCGGCGGCTGGCGCGCGACGGGCACCGGGGCGTCGGCGTCGACCTTTCGCCGTACATGCTGAAGGAAGCGCGCAACCGGCTTGAACCGGGCGCGGCGGTCGACTTGGTCGTCGGCAACCTGTGCGAACTGGGCTTTCTGGCCGACGCCTCGTTCGACTACGCCGTCTGCATGTTCAGCACGCTGGGAATGCTGCCGCGCCGCGGCGATCGAAGACAGGTGCTGGCCGAGGCCTTCCGCCTGTTGCGGCCGAGCGGCCTTTTCGCGGTGCACGCGCATAGCTGGTGGCAGCACGGGACGCACGCGACCGGTCGGTCGTGGATGCTTCGCGACGTGTGGCGACGGGCCGTCGGCGACGAAGAAGCCGGCACGCTGCGGATGAGCCGGTACCGCGGCATCCCCAACCTGGCCATGCACCAGTTCGGCGGGCCGGAACTTCGCGGCGAACTGCGGCGGGCCGGCTTCGCGGTCGTCGGTTGGACGCCGCTCGACATACCCCAACACCGGGTCTTGCCCGGTCCGCAGTGGCGCACCGACCTGACGGCGGGCGGTTGGATCGCCATTGGCCAAAGGACTTGAACCTTCCGAACCGGTATCGCCGAGGTTCGGTCGCATTTGCTACGATAAGGGATGGCAGCGGGCGGTTGGAACCTCGCTCAACTCTCCGAAGAAGGAACACGACATGGCGACGCGGTGGACCACGACTCTGGCGACGTGCGGCGTGCTGTTGGCGGCGTCGACCGCGCCGGCGCAGTTCGGCGGCGGCGGGAACGCCGGCGGGGGCGGCGGTTTCGGCGGTCCGGGCGGCGGGGTGTTCATCGACGCCGAGGGCGTCGTGCGGGCCGTCACCGCGAAGGACGCCAAGGCGAAAGCCCGCGCCGGCGCCGTCAAGGCCCCGGAAGTGCCGGAAGACCTCGCCGCCCGCGCCGACCTCCGGCAAGTGTCGCTCCGCGAACTCGACCAAGCGGTGCGGGCCGCCGCGGCGTCGGGCGAGCCGATCCGCGAGGAACTGCTGCGGGTCGCTGGTCTCAACCGCATTCAGTACGTCGGCTTCGACCCCGTCCGAAAAGACGTGCTCTTGATCGGTCCCGGCGAAGGCTGGCGGCGCGCGCCAGACGGCCGGGCGGTGGGTCGCAGCAGCGGTCGGCCGACGCTGAACCTGGACGACGTGGCGGTGGCGCTGCGCTGCGTCTTGGACGGCGAAGGCGAAGCCCGCTGCTCGATCGACGCCACCACCGCCGGTCTGGCCGCGATGGAGGAACGGCGCAGCAAGCCGTTGGTCGCCAAGACCCGCGGCGAAGCCGAGGCCGTCCGCGCGGAATACGCGGAAATCCTGGGCAACCAGCGCGTGACCACCGGCGGCGTGCCCGAAGGTTCGCGCTTCGCCTTGGCGATGATCGAAGCCGACTACATCATGAAGCGGCTGGCGATGGGCGCCGAAAAGTTCGCCGGCCTGACGTCGTACCACGACGCCCTCGTCGAAATGACCGAACAGAACAATTTCCGCCCCAACCTGGCCCGCTGGTGGTTCACCCCGGACTACGACCGGTTCGTGCAAAACGAAGACGGCACGCTGATCGAAATCCGTGGACCGGGCCTGAAGTTGCTCAATGAAGAAGAATTCGTCGACGCCGACGGTCGGCGGACGCGGTCGGGCCGCGCCGGCGGCGGCGGCGACAAATACGCCGACAGCTTCAACGAACGCCGCGCCGCCCTCGAAGAAAAAATCCCGGCGTTCGCCGACCTGCGCAACCTGTTCGACCTCATGATCGCGGTGGCCTTGGTGAAGGAGCAGGGGAAGGCCGAGTGGCTGGACGGCATGGCGCTGCGCGACGAAGCGGTCTATGAGATTCCGCTGACGAAACAGCCGCAATGGGCGGCGACGGTGGCGTCGGTGCGCCTGCACGGCCGGGGCGGCAAGTTCGTGACGGTGGGCTACGGCGGCGTCAGCATGCGTCCCGGCGACGCGATCGCCGGCCTGACGCCCCAGGTCGACGCCGGCCGACTGGCGTCGATCCCGTTCAGCCCCTCGGCCGCCGCATCCAGCGGCGCCGCCGCCGGCGGTTCAACCGGCGGCTCCTCCGGGGGGGCGGCCGGCGACGCGGGAGCCGGTTCGCTCGGCTCCGAAGCTGCGACGCCGGCGGAAGCCCCCGCCGCGACCCCTGCCACCGGCGAAGCCGGTTCGTGGTACCGCAACCTGAAACTGGCGGCCGCGGACTGACGACGGGTTGTCATCGTACTCGGCGGGGTCACTTCAAGACTGGGCGTACGCTTGGTCGAACCGTCGAAGTCAGTCTTCGACCGAAGCGGCGAAGGCGGCGTCGATCAACTCGGCGTCGAGAATCCTTCGATCGCTAGGCTCATCAGCGGATCGGTTCGATTCAAACCCGACGCCGACCGCTGAACGAGCCAGTGTTCCACCGACATTACGCACGGTTGAACTGAAAGCAGTCGATCCGCCGAACGGGGCTGCGGGGGTGAACGTCGTGGCCCTTCCCGACGTTTGGTCCCAGGCCCGCAGTTTGACGATGAGCTTGCCGGGCGCCGCTCCGGCCGCCGGTGCGAATCTTAGTCGCGCTGTCGGCGGTAGAAGGAGCGCCCGTCGATCTGAAACTCGGCCCGAAATCGAGCGCCAGGCGCCGGTGGTCTTATACTGCCACTTCCCTCGCCCGACGTTCGACAGGCCGACGATCGCCGCCCCCGAATTCGGTTGCTCGAAATCCAAGGCGCCGACGAGCAGGGAACGGACGCGCAGGCCGTTGCGGGCGGTGACGCCGTTGAGGGTGGGTCGTCCACCGTTGAAACGAGGAGCAGTGTTCGCTCGGTTGAAGACGACGGAAAGCAGCGACTCGGTGGAGTTGAGCGGCCGACCGTCGACGTCGACGATCTGCACCGTCACGGTGATTTCGACGCGGCCGCCGCTGGAGGAGGAAGGAAAGCTGATCGTCAAGCCGGCGACCTGTTCCGGCGTCAAGAACCACGTTCCACCGCCGGGGGTCGTGCCGGCGGACAGAGCTGCGCCGATCGGAACGCCCTCGGAACAGTACCCGAACGGTCCTTCCCGGCTGCAAGGTCAGGGGGGCGATGTTGACGGACAATGGAATCGGCCGACCGGCGACGCCGGCGGCCGGTTGAACTTGTACGACCGGCGGGGCGACCGCCGTCGGCGGCGGCGTCGTCAACCGCACCGCCAAGTTCAGCGACGGCAAGGACGACGACCCCGTGACGACGTTCTCAGCGGAGATCGTCAACGAAAAATTGGTGACGAGGCCGACGGGCGCGAAAAGCATCAACGTCGAAAGATCCACGTTGGACGGAATGATGTAAGAAGGGCTGTTGTCCACTCGAATACCGGCCGACAACTGCACGGTGGCTGGCACGCCGGAGATGTTGAGTCTGTACGCGTCGCCGGTGGGAACGACGACGGAGATTCCAAGCGGAATCGCTTGGCCGCCGACGCCGGATACGGTTGCGGCGGTCAAGGTCACGAGCGGCCGCGATTCTTCCGACGGGGCGACGACGACGTCGAGCGGAGTCGACTTCTCGGAGGCGTCGCCGGTGGCTTCGGTCGCCCGAACGACGACGGTCAAGGTCAGGGCGCCGAAGAATTTCGGCGGCGGAGTGAAAGCGAGGCCGACGAGTTGCTGGGGCGTCACCGTCCAAGAGCCGTTGCCGTTGTCGACGCCGGCCGACAATCGCGAGCCGGGAGGGAGGCCGCGGACGAGGATGTCGATCGTCTGCGAATCCGGATCGGCCGAAGTCGCGGAAACGACCAGCGGAATCGATTGATCTTGGGAACCGCTCGCTGGTTGCACGGACACCAACGGAAGTTCCGCGAAGCCGTCGAGAACGTCGACGGACAGCGTCTTGACGGTCTCGGCCGTCGCCCCGCCGTTGGATTCCGTCGAAAGCGCCGTCACCTCCAAAGCGAGGACGCCGGGCGGCGTCGTCTTGGGGACGGTCAGCGTCAGGCCCGCCAAGTCGGCGAGCGTCAAAGACCACATTCCGTTCGTAAGATCCGTTCCCTTGGAAAGCACCGACCCGGCGGGCAGTTGGGCGATTCTGAGCGTCACGGTTTCGCTTCCGTCGAGATCGGCGGAGCTTGCCAGAATCGACAGCGAGATCGCCCGTCCGGCGACGCCGCTCGTCGGCGGCGTGGTAAGCAGCGGCGGGACGGCGAAGTCGTCGAACACCGTCACGGTGAAGACGCCGGCGACTGAGTTGGGCGTCGCGCTTCGACCCGGTCGTGGGTTCTGAATGAAAAACTGATCGATGTTCGTGGCGGAGATGTTCAGAACGGCGTCGCCGACGAAATTCGGCGGCGGAACGAACTGAAGTCCGGGGATTCGGGCGGCGTCGAAATTCCAGACGCCCGGCTGCGACGTCGAACCGACGGCGACTCCGTTCTGAGTGAAAGAAGCGCCGTCGGGGACGCCGACGAGCGTCACCGTCAGCGATTCAGATCCATCGACGTCGCTCAAAGCGACTGAAATGTTGAGTGGGATGCTCGTGCCTTGACGGCCGGTCACGGAGCCGACGTTGAACACCGAGAGGGGGTCGGCGTCGACGTCTGTGAAGTTCCGCCACAACCGAACGCCGGACGAACCGTCGTTGGCGATGAAATAAAGGTTGCCGTTCACGTTCGTAAGAAAGGTCGGGTTTCCTGAACCGCCGTTCCTGATGTCGGCGAAGCGGAAGGTGCCCGACGAAGTACCGTCGCTTTTCCACAACTCCTCGTCGTTCGCGCCGTCTTTGCCGAGGAAGTATAAAACACCATCAACGTTCGTGAAGAAAGGGCCGGCCGCTACAATGTCGTGAGGAGTGAAACCGTCGTTGGGGCCTGGGTTGACGTCCTTGAGAAGAACGGTGCCGGCGGCGGTTCCGTCGCTCTTCCAGAGTTCAAATCCGCTGGAGCCGTCGTTCGCTCGAAAATAGATCGCTCCGCCGACGTTCGTCAAAAAGGCGGGTTTGCTGCTGTTCGGAAACCCGCTTGTAGTCCCCGTGAAGATGTCTTTGACACGGACGGTGCCGCCGGAAGTCCCGTCGCTCTTCCATAGCTCGATCCCGACGCTGTCATGCGCACTGAAAAAGAGCGTTCCGCCGACGTTCAAAAGCCAACTTGGATTGCTGCTATTGCCGAACGGGCCGCTGGGGCGGATATCGGCGACGAGCACCGTCCCAGCCGAAGTGCCGTTCGATTTCCACAACTCCTGGCCGGTGGCGCCGTCGTCGGCGCTGAAGTAGACGAAGCCGCCGACGTTCGCCAACGAGCCGACGTTGCCGCTGGTTGCTCCCGACCCGAAGTTCTTCACCATGACGGTGCCGGCGGAAGTACCATCGCTCTTCCATAATTCCCGGCCGTTGACGCCGTCGTCGGCGCTGAAGAAGAGCACGCCGTCGACGTTCGTCAATGATCCTGCATTGCTGTTCGTCGAACCTGAAAAAATGTCTTTCACTTGAACGGTGCCGGCGGCGGTTCCGTCGCTCTTCCAAAGCTCGAAGCCGTTGGCGCCGTTGTTCGCGGTGAAGAATAGCGTGCCGTTGACGTTGACGAGGGTCGAAAAGATATGGCTCAGACCGCTGGCCGCGCCGGTTTGGACATCGGCGACGAGTTCATACCGGTCGTTCGCCGGCGTAAATCGCCAAAGCTCCGTTCCAACGGCGGCGTTCGCGCCCATCACGAACAAGTTGCCGTTCACTTCGACGATTTGACTCACGGAATCGGGCTTGGTCGGCGACGCGGCGACGTCGACGAATTCCAGAAGACCGGCCGGCGTCTCCCGTGATTCCAGATGATAAAAAAACTTATGAAAAGATGAATGGGAAGGGCGGCGCATGGTGTGGGTCTTTCACTTCGACGACGGCGCGTGACACGACGCGGTGCTTGCCGATGCTGCGGTGATCTGCCTAAGAGAATAAGTTTTCATCGCGAAGGACGCCAGAGAATTTGAATTTTTCCGGAAAAAACCTTATCGCAAGACGACGATCAAAAGATCGTGCCTTTCGTTGGCTTTGAGCAACTTTGCGATGTTGTCGGCGAATGGCGAAGATCGAGAAAGGACCATCGAATCGTTGATTGGGAGTAGGCAAGTATGAGACGGTGCGCTTCCGGTGCTACCAGCGCAGAACGGCGGTGCCCCAGGTGAGGCCGGCGCCGAAGCCGGAGAGGAGGACGAGGTCGCCGGGGTCGATGCGGCCGGCTTGGCGGGCTTCGTCGAGGGCCAGTGGGACCGAGCCGGCCGAGGTGTTGCCGTAGCGGTCGAGGTTGTTGAAGACGCGGTCGCGCGGGAAGCCCAGGACGTCGCTGACGGCGTTGATGATGCGGATGTTGGCCTGGTGGGGGACGAACAGGCGGACGTCGTCGGCGGTGAGGCCGGCGTACTCCAGCACCTCGGTGGACGAATCGGTGACCATGTTCACCGCCCAGCGGAAGACGGCCCGGCCGTCCATTTGCAGGTAGTGCAGGTCGGCGTCGATCGCCGCGTGCGAGGGGGGCGTGCGGCTGCCGCCGGCGGGTCGGCTGAGCAGGTCGCCGCCGCTGCCGTCGGCGCCGAGCTGATACGAGAGAAGGCCCTGGTCTTCGGCGCCGGGACCGAGCAAGACGGCGCCGGCGCCGTCGCCGAAGAGCGGGTAGGATTTGATGTCGCCGGGGTTGATGACCCGGCTGTTGCAGTCGCCGCCGACGACCAGGCAGCGGCGGGCGTTGCCGGAGCGGACGAACTGGGCGCCGACGACGAGGGCGTACATGAAGCCGGCGCAGGCGGCCTGGACGTCGAAGGCGCCGCAGAAGAGGCCGAGCCGGTTCTGCAAGAGGCAGGCGGTGGACGGGAAGGCCATGTCCGGGGTGAACGTGCCGACGACCAGCATGTCGACTTCGTCAAGCGTGGCGCCGGCGTTGTCGAGGCAGCGAAGGACGGCTTCGTAGCAGAGGTCGCTGGTGGCCATTTCCGGCGGGGCGTGGCGCCGTTCGCGGATGCCGGTGCGTTGAATGATCCAGTCGCTGTCGAAGCCGAGATTGCGGGCGAGGTCGTCGTTGGTGACGACCGGGTCGGGGACGTAGCTGCCGCTGCCGAGAATGGAAAAGCCCGTCAGCGAGTGCGTGCGTGCGACCCGGTACACATGACCGTTGGGGGCGGTGATGGCTCGGGCTTGGCGTAAACTGGTCGACATCGTTTTCCTATCGCGGATGCTTTCGGCGTCGTTCAAGGCGGAGGCAGTATAGCGGACGACCCAATTTGAAGCTAGGCGGGGTGGGCGCCCCACCTGGTGGCCTCACCCGGCCTTGGGGGCGGACGGGTCGGCCGTGACGGCGGGCGCCGCCGTGGGCGCAGCCGCCGACGCCTTCTTCGGCACGTACCGCAGCACGCCCGACAGCATGACGATCAGCACCGCCAACACCACGTTCACCGTCAGCCAGATCTTCGCCTGGTCGCGGAACTTCTGAAGCCCCTTGCTGCGGCCGACGAGCGCGCTGGCGAAGAACATCACCGACAGCGCCAGCAGAATCTTGAGTCCCAAGAGGGCGTGATACACCGGCGGCATCGAACGAATCTTCAGCAGCATCACCGTAATACCGGAGGCGAGCAGTAGCAGGATGAGAGCGTGGACGAACGGCGCCCACCGGCGGACGAGGCGGGTCTTGAACTCGTCGTGGACGTCGGCCGGCAGCGGGGCGGCGGCCGGCAGGACGACGAACCGCGTGAAGACGGTGCCGCCGACCAAGGTGACGGCGGATCCGATGTGGATCCACCGCAGCAGCACGTTCGTAAGGGTCAGTTCATCCATCGCGGGTTTCCCGGTGTGTGGTCGTCGGCCGGGGGCGGAACGTCCGGCGACGACGCGACACGGTTTTGTAGCAACGGCGCCGGGTTCGCCAACCTTACCGGGCGGCGGGCCGGCGCGGATGGGACGGCGGATTGTTCGAGTCGCGCCGGTCGCACGGTTTGCCGGGGCCGGTGGGTGGATCGGTCTAAAACCGAAAGGGGACGACGGAATCATGGAAATTCGTTCTTGGAATTGGTCGAGGAATACGGTAGGATTCATTTCACGGCAACTGAGCAGTCCCTAATCGCCGAGCTTCCCCCAACTTTAACCACCGGACCCAGCCGCGGAGATGAGGTATGGCGGATTCCTCGTCGGGTTGCCCTGACTTTCACCGCTGGCGGCGCGCGCGCCGCGAGTTGCTGTCGGTCGGCGCGGTCGGCGGTCTTGGCGCGCTGGGTGCCTTCGGCCTAAACACGGCCCACGGGCGTGAGTCCGGGGGCGGCTTGGCCGACGGACCGGTCGGGGGGCTTCCGCGGCGGGCGAAAGCCGTCTTGATGATTTACCTGTTCGGCGGGCCGGGCCAGCTCGATACGTTCGACATGAAGCCGGAGGCGCCGGCGGAAATCCGCGGCCAGTTCAAACCGATCGCCACCGCCGCCCCCGGCCTCATGATCTGCGAACATCTGCCGCGCGTCGCCCGCGTCATGGACAAGCTTACCGTCGTTCGCACCATGAGCCACGACCGCAACGTCCACGGCGGCGCGGTCGTGTACGCCCTCACCGGCGAACTCAACAACGACCCCGGCATCCCCGGCGTGCGCGGCCCCGACGCCTCTCTTACCGATCACCCCAACCTCGGGTCGACCTTCCGCAAATTCGGTCCGCCGGAAACCGGCATTCCCAACGCGGTCGTGCTGCCGACCAAAATGATCGACGGCCAAGGCCGGGAGCCGCCTGGACAGTGGGCGGGGATGCTCGGCAAGGTCTACAATCCTTGGCTGATCGACGGCGACCCGAACAGCAAGACCTTCCGCCTCGACGCCTTGACGTTGCCCGCCGACGTGGGTTTTGATCGGCTCGATTCGCGCCGCCGGCTGTTGGAACTGGTCGACCGCCAGTGTCAGGCGCTTGACGCCTCGACCGACGTTTCAACGATGGACGCCCTGCATCGGCAGGCGGCGACGTTGCTGACGGCGCCGGATGTACGGAAAGCGTTCGCGCTGGCCGACGAACCGGCGGCGCTGCGCGACCGCTACGGCCGCAACCGCTTCGGCCAAGCCTGCGTGCTGGCCCGCCGGCTGTTGGAAGCCGGCGCCCCGTTCATCCAAGTGAACATGGGGCCGACCCTCTTCGGCGACTACGGCTGGGACACGCACGCGAACACCTTCCCGACGATGAAGAAAAGCCTCTGCCCGAAGTTCGACGCCGCCTTTTCGACGCTGATGACCGACCTCGACGAACGGGGCTTGCTGGAAGACACGTTGGTGCTGGTGAACAGTGAATTCGGCCGATCGCCGAAGATTCAAGCCAACGGCGGCCGCGACCACTGGCCGCGCTGCTACTCGCTGCTGTTCGCCGGCGCGGGTGTCTCGCGGGGTCGCGTGATCGGGAAATCCGACAGCCGCGCCGCCTACCCGACGACCCCGCCGTACAGCCCCGCCGACGTGGCCGCCACCGTCTACGCGGCGATGGGCATCCCGCCGACCACCGAACTGCGCGACACCCAAAACCGCCCCATCGCCCTCAACAAGGGCCGGGTGATGACGGAGCTGTGGGGGTAGAACGTGGCGTGAATGTTGTGGT
>JBOFFD010000320.1:0-4499 GCA_051648425.1 Planctomycetia bacterium | reverse complement strand
GTTGCGGAGGGAGACGACGGCGTGGCACGAAGACCGCAACGGGAAGCAGCGCGGAGTCGACTGGCAGTTCACCACCACCGACGCCAGAATCAAACTGAAGTCCCTCTACCCAAAAATCATAACTTGACGGACCACTAGGTTGTTGTTCGACTGGATGCCGACCCCGCGGATGCCGACGGACGTCGAGCGGGTCAGCCGCGGCGTGCCCGAAGCGTCTTTGTGGAAGCCGAGCCAGTTGTCGGAAATCGTGTTGCCGTCGGAACCGAAGAAGATCGTGACGGCGTTCGAGTTGAAGTTGCCGACTTGGAAGCCTCTGATGACCGAACCCGAGCTGGTGGTGCCGCGCGACGGGTCGGTGTTGAGCAGGAAGACGCTGAGGGCCCTCGAACCACCCAGGACGATGATCTTCGGTGTGGAACCGTCGCCGCCCGGCTGGGTGGTGGCGTCGATGGTCGTCTGGTCGTTGACGAACATCGTTTCGGTGACGGTGATGATTTTTTGGCCGCCGCCGGTGATGTTGAAATCGATGACGTCCGGGCCGGCGGCGATGTTCGCCTGGATGACCGCGAACGGCAGTGAGCCGGGGACCGTGCCGTCGCCGGAAAGGTTGGTGACGGTGAAGGTGGCGGGCACCTCTCGCCCTTCGAGCGTTTCCAACCGGTACGCCGAGGATTTCATCCGAGCCGGACGGACCGCGGCGGCGGACGCGAAACGGCGGGGGAAGTTGAGCACGCTGGCGTTCCTTGGCGAGCAGCCTCCGTCGACCGCTACGGCATGCGGGGCCGAACGTCGACGCACTGAATCTTGACGAGCGAGTCTAGAAGCGGACTTTTCAAGATTCAATCTGAATCCGATGAAATCACCGCGACTTCGCGCAACGGCCGGCGTTGCGCAGATCTCAATTTAAGAGAAATCCGGCGGTACGCTACGAACCATACTGTGACATACGCATCGCGGCCGGCGACCGGACGTCGGCCGTCGACTTCTTCTTGCTCCGTCCGTTTCCGCAGGGTTCACGGCGGCGGCAGGGCGCCGATCGTCAGCAGGTAGTTCAGTTTAAGCAGCAGCACGCCGGTCGGGGCGTGGCTCATTCGGCCGTCCATCACTTGCGCGACCGCCTCGGCGAGCGGCAGCGTGACCCGCCGGATGGTCTCGGTCCCCTCCAGGTTGGTTGCCCCCAGCGTCAGGCCCCGCGCCAGGAACAGTTGCGTCGGCGAGACGACGCTGGCCGTGAACGGATCGACCGTCCCCAGGGGCGTCAACGACTCGGCATACACGCCGATCTCTTCCTGCAGTTCGCGGCGGGCCGATTCGACGGCCGATTCCCCGTCCTCGATGCCGCCGCTGACCGCCTCCAGGGTGTACCGGCCCACGCCATAGTGGAATTCCTCCGCCAAGTGGACCCGGCCGTCCGGCTCCAGTGCGACGACCGTCACCCCCGGCTTCAAGTAGACGACGCAGTACGAACCATCGGCGCCGTCCGGCCGAACGACGTCGTCGCGGGTGATGCGGAACCACGGGTCTTGGTAGACCAGGTGCGTGCGACGGATGGTCCAAGGACCGTGGCTTTTCATGGCGGCCGAGTCTCCTGCGGTGCGGGCGGACCCGGAGACTCTTATTTGACCGACAGCAGTTCGACCAGTCGACGCCCCATTTCGCGAGCGGAAATGTCGTCTTCGCCGGTGACGATCCGGCCGTCGACTAAGACGTCGTCCTCGGCGGTTCCTTCCAGCCCGATCGCGCCGGCGGGCGACAACACCGCCCCATTGCGCTCCGGATGCCAACGGCACGACGGCTGACCCGGCCGGCCGTCGTAATAGCCCGGCGGGGCTTCGCGCGTCGGCGCGCAGACCTGCTTCCCGCGCAGCGGACTAATGCCGTCGACCCGCGCCCACGCCAGCACCGACACCGCATTGCACAGCGCCGCGACGTACTTGTCTTGCTCCAGGAACTCGCCGATCAATCGGTTGACGACCGCCTTCACCGCCCGGTCGCCGCTGTAGGCGGCGTCGTCGTACCGGCCGTCGAAGGCGAATTGATACGCCGACGCCCCCCAGCCGCCGCTGAACAGAATGGCGTCGTAGTCGGCGGCTTTCACGTCGGCCAGCGCCACGTCCGGCGTCACCACGCCGCCGTCGGCGCCCTCGCCGCTGCCTTGATGCGGTCGGCAAGGCGCCCGCCGTCCCGCCGCCACCGTCACCCGTATCCCCGCCTCCTCCAGTTCCTGGCGCGGGTGAGCGTATTCGCGGTAGAAGAAGTGGTGGTTGGCGACGACCAACAGCACCCGCTTCCTACCGACGGCCCCCTTCGCCGGCGCGGTGGCGTCCGACCGTTGCTTCACCGTCGCCGCCGACGGCCGGCCGAAACCGTCTTGCCGGGCGCGCACTTCAAGGCGGTGGAACACCGTCTCGGCGTCCCACGCGCCAATCCCCAGCCGGCGGCGGTCGGGCATCGACCAGAGCGACGGCGTCGACAGCTCGGAGCCGTCGCCCTTGTGTGTCGCGATTTCCTCGTCGTCAAAGAGCACGCGCACCTGGTTTCGGCGGACTTCCACCGTCATGGTGTGGCGACGGCCGTTCTCTAATTCTTGATTCTCGCGGCGGGTCGCGTTGCGACGAATGTCTTGGCCGCGGACGTTCTGAATACCGGCCAGATGCTCGCCCCAGGCGTCGACCTCGAACACACCCTGGCCGGCGCCGTGCGGGAAAAACAGGCCGATGGAGTGGACGCCGGTGCGGCGGGTGAAGATGGCGCGGAAGTCGTAGTCGCCGATCGGGGCGGACGGCAAGGCCAGGCGGGCGCCTTGCAGGGCGGCGACGTGCAGGCCGTCGTCGCGCTTGCTCCAGGAACCGGCGACGCCGTAGGCGGCCGGGTCGACGGCGTCGAGCAACGACCGCCACGCGGGTTCGTCGTCGGTGGGCGTCGCGGGGTCGTCGACGCCGCGGCCGACGGAACCGAAGGATAGGAAACCGACGAGCCACGCCAGAATAAAGGCGAGAACGATGCCGACCGGGGGTTTCACGGGGACGAACCTCCAAGATGCTCCGCGGGAACGAACGAAGGGGGAGATTCGATTACGTCTATACAAAACGAGCCGACAAAAAAACGCCGGTTGCAACGGCCCTTCCCTGCGGAAGAGCCGTCGAACCGGTGGTCGAGGATCGAAGACGGCACGGACCGAGTTAGAGGCCCGGGGCGGCCTCTCCGCCCATGCGGGTGCCGGCGGCAAGCCAGGTTTCTTGGCTGACGCTGTCGCTGACGAAACTGACATGGCCGTCGCCGAACAGCACGTTGACCCCGCCGGCGTGTTCGCTGGACGGCGGGTGCATGCCGAAGTTGATGTCGTCGGCGTCGGAGCAGCGAAGCATGTTCGGCGTGCCGGCGTGGTCGTAGTACTTGGCCCAGTAGAGGTCGCCCTGGAACCATCCCCAGCCGTTGACCGGCCAATTGCCCCAGATGACGGCGGTCTGCGGGTCGACGGTGTCGCACGCCGCCACCATGGCCAGGATCGCCGCAAGCCCGTGGGCGTCCGGAACGTCCGGCGCGTTCCAGATGGTCCGCTTGGGTTCGCGGCGGGCCGCAGCGAACGCGCCGTCGCCGGTGCCGATCAACCCTTCGCTCATGAACGCGGTTTTCGAGAGGCCGTCGCTGATTTCCCGCGGCCGCCCTTCATACCGCGCCTGATTGTACGTCCAGTTCGGCACCAAAGGCAGCGGACCGTTGTTGAAATCCTGCGGCCAGGGGAACGCCCGCCGGGTCATGATGTTGTACCGGTAGTTCGTGAAGCGCCACCACTGGCCCACCGGATCGCGAAGCGGGTCGGAGGGGCACACGAACGCCGACACCGGAGTGCGGGAGACGGTGCTGTTGGGATAGGTGTCGTTGTTCATCGTGCTAAAGAATGGATCGTTCGGCCAACAACAACGGGGTGGGAAGTCGTAGTTGATTTGGTCGTACAGGGCACCTTGATCCATGTGTGGCAGGATGTACCCGAAGAGCGAATGAAAATGGATGTCCCGCTGAACCGCCGTGTAGCCCCACTCGTGGATGCCGGCGGGCGGAAACACCTTGTGTTGATCGGCGTAATTGGCGATCGCCAAGCCGATCTGTTTGAGATTGCCCGTGCATTCCTGCCGGCGGGCGGCTTCCCGCGCCTGTTGAACGGCCGGCAGCACGAGGGCGATCAACACGCCGATGATGGCGACGACCACCAACGTTTCAATGAGCGTGAACCCTCGACGTTTCCTAGTCAACATTCCACACCTCAAAACAAATGAAGTCGACGACTACTTCGCGCCATTCGATTTAGGTCGATTATTCTTGGCGGCGGCGTTGGCGTTGGCCGAAGAGGCGGGGTCGGCGACGTCGGCGCCTTTCGGGACGACCGATCCCGACGTATTCGCCGGCACGGTGGAGTAGGCGCGGCCGCACCCCGTGGTAAGGATCCCCGAAAACATGATCGACACGAATGCAAATAGGCGCAAACCAACCCCCCCCCT
>JBOFFD010000319.1:0-1721 GCA_051648425.1 Planctomycetia bacterium | reverse complement strand
TGGGGTTGTCCCGGACGGAGTGGCCGTTGACCGTGCTGCGCGCGTTGGGGGAGGTGCTGTCCGACGGCGGCGCCGCCCGGGGGGCTTCGCCCGAACATGAAGCCCGTTGGATGAACCTGGCCGGCTTTCTGCTGCGGCCCGGCTGGGGCGATCCGCTGGACGGTTTTCGCGTCGAACAGTGGTGGAAGACGATCCACGCCGGCGTGCTGCATCCCCGCAACGACGCGGTTTCGACCGAATACTGGATCATGGCGCGGCGGGCGGCGGGGGGGATCGACGCCCCCCGGCAACGGGAGTTGGCCAAGCGGATGACGGCGCTGCTGCCGGGGTTGGTGGTCGGTCGCAAACTGCCGCGACGGATCGGGCCGGCCGAGGTGGCCGAACTCTGGCGGGCCTTGGCCGGCTTCGAGCATCTGGAAGTCGAAACGAAGAAGACCCTGGGGCAGACGCTGGCCGACGAAGTCAACATGCCGGCGTACGGTTGGTGGTGCCTGGCCAGGCTCGGCGCCCGTCGGCCGCTGTACGGCCCGCTGAATCTGGTCGTGCCGCCGCGCGCGGTCGTCAAATGGATCGACCGCTTGCTGAAGGCGACGCCGCCGGAAGGCCGCCGGTCGGAACGCGACTTCGCGCTGGCGCACCTTGCTCGCCGCACCGGCGACCGCGCCCGCGACGTCGACGACGACCTGCGGCGGCAGGTCGCCGACTTCCTGCGGGAACGCGGCGACGAACGACTGGCGCTCTTAGCGGGGGAGGGAATCGAAGCGGCCGACGGTCGCGCCGCGGATCAATCCCGCCTCTTGGGCGACGCCGTCCCACCGGGACTGATTCTGTCAAACAGTTGACGAGCGTTTACGGGTCGTCGGCGACGGGGGCGGCCGCGGCCGCGGCGTCGGAGCAGCGGGCGGCCAGGAAGCGCGCCAGCGAGGCCGACGCCAACAGCAGATTCAGCAGCCAGAGCGTGGCGATCCACCCGAGGAAGAACTCGGCCATCAGCAGATACTTGCTGAGGTCGTCGAGTCGGTCGAGCGGCAACGGCCGCGGCAGCATCCAGGCGGCGGCCGCCAGATTGATCGACACGCCGGCCAAAATCACCGTCCCCAGCACCTCGCTCTTTTCCACCAGCCGATAGGCCCGGCAGGCGATGGCGAATTCCGCCGCCAGGACCGCGATCCACCAGAAATCGAACCAGTGCAGAAACTCTCGGGCGTGCAGCAGACCGCGCACGACGAGCGGTTCGACGTCGACGATGGGAACGTCGGGCGTTCGCAGTTGGCTTAACAGAAAGACGCAGCCCAAACCCAGCACGGTGGAGACGAGCAACAAGATGGAGGCCGTGCGCCAACGGCGCGACCGGGCCTGCACCGTGAGGATGATGGTTCCGGGAAGCTGGGTGGCGGCGATGTAAAAAAGTTCAAGGAAGTAGTCGACCAGCGCCGGCGCGACGATCTGCGCCTGGTTTTCGCGGGAGTCGAACGTCGCCAGTTGCATAAAGACGACCATGAACTGCGTGACCAGGCCGGCGGCGATCAGCCACAAGCTCCAGGCGCAGGCGTACAACTGCCGCTGTTCGCGGACGAACGAATCGTCGACCGTGGGATCCGCGCTCATCGCCGCGCTCCGATGTTCATCCCGAGCCGTCCGCCGCCGAATTGGGCGGTTTCTTAGGCTGGGAACGAAACCAGCAGTCGTCGTATCCGGCCGGCCGGCGAAGGGCCAGTCGG
>JBOFFD010000318.1:0-1796 GCA_051648425.1 Planctomycetia bacterium | reverse complement strand
GCCGCGTCGTCGACGACGGCCTCTCCTGCGCCGAGGTCGCCCGCGTCCTCGGCGTCGCCGTTCGTTCCGTTCAGACTTGGGTCCGGCGCTTCCGCGACGCCGGCGCGCCCGGCCTCGCCGCCAAGCCCCACCCCGGCCGGCCCTGTCGGCTGACCCTCGAGCAGGAGCGGGAGGTCAAGGCCTGGCTGCAAGGCTCGGCCCTCGACCACGGCTTCGCCACCGAATGGTGGACCGGCGCCCGCGTCGCCGCGATCATCCAACGCCGCTTCGGCGTCGCCTACCATCCCCGCTACCTGTGCCAGTGGCTGGTCGCGCACGGCCAGTCGTCGCAAAAGCCGCAGCGCGAGCCGAAGGAACGCGACCCCGCGCGGATCGCGGCGTGGATCGCGGCGTGGGTGAGCGACGAGTGGCCGCGCATCAAAAAAAGCGGACGACGACGGCGCGTCCATCGCCCTGATCGACGAAACCGGACTGCTGCTCGCGCCGCTCGTGCGCCGCAGCTACGCGCCGCAGCTACGCGCCGCGCGGCAAGACGCCGATCTTGCGGCAGCGCGGCCGCCACCGCGACAAGGTGTCGGTGATCGGCGGCCTCGTCCTCTCGCCCAAACGCCGCCGGCCGCGGTTGGTGTTCGAGACCCTGGCCGACGGCTATTACGACGGCCCGCTCGTCGCCGGCTTCCTGCGTCGGCTGCTGCGGCAGGTCAAGGGGCCGTTGGTGGTGGTCTGGGACAACGGCGCCATGCACAAAGGGCCGGCGATCCGCGCCCTGTTGGCCCGCCATCCCCGCCTGACCCTGGAACGGCTGCCGCCCTACGCTCCGATGCTCAACCCGGCCGAAGCGGTCTGGAACCACCTCAAGTACACCGCCTTGGCCAACTTCGTCCCAAACACGATCGACGAGATCGAACGCGCCGCGACCGCCGCGTTGCAAACGGCGGCCGCCGACCCCGCCCGCGTCCGCAGTTTTTACAACGCCGTCGCCTACCTCAAAAACGACCCGGCGCATGCAACAAACTGAAGATCAATAACAAGATATCCCTCGCGGGCCGTTTTCCCGCCGACTTCCAACGGTTCACCCCGTCTCTACAACGCCAGCATGGCTGATCGATCCGTGAAGAAAGCACCGAAGCCGAAGCTGTCGCGCGGCGCCCTCACCGCCGGTTGGAGTTGGTTCGCCAACGGACCACTGCGCGGGGCCGGCCTGATGCGCGAGCGGCAGCTCGTGTACGCCTGGGACGACGCCAACACCATCTACGTGCTCGACGCCCTGGGGAAGCTGACGGCCGAACGGCGGGCGCCGCGGGAAATCGTGTCGCTGGCGGCGGCCGACGCCGGCAACGCGATCGTCGCCGTCGGGCGGATGGGCGAGTTCTGGTGGCTCGACGAATCGCTGACCCCCATCCACGAATTGACGCTGCCGTTCGATCCGTTCGCCGTCGCCGTCGATCCGCACGGCTGGTACGCGGCGGTGTCGGGCCGAAGCGGCCAAGTGCTGGTGGTGTCGCGGGCCGGCAAACGGGTCGTCGAGTTCACCAGCAAACTGCCGTTCAAACATTTGGCCTGGATCGCCACTCGGCCGGCGTTCATCGGCTGCGCCGAGCAAGGGCATCTCGCCTGCCACGACTGGCGCGGCGCCTGCTTGTGGCAGCAGACCGTTTGGGACTCCGTCGGCGCGATGGCCGTCAACGGCGACGGCGGCACGCTGCTTCTGGCCTGTTTCGCGCGCGGACTGGCCCGCTACGACGCCGACGGCGCCCGCCAGGGGGCGTACAACATCACCTACTCCCCCAGCCTGA
>JBOFFD010000317.1:0-3746 GCA_051648425.1 Planctomycetia bacterium | reverse complement strand
CGCCATGATCGTTTCGACGTCGCCCAACCCTTCGACGTTCAGCCACAGCACGAGGTCGTCGCGGTCGCGCAGCGGCCTAAGTTCGTCGACCTTCTTCACCGGCCGGTCGAACACCACGCCTTCCGCCGAATAGGCGATGACGTGCATCGTCGGCGCGCGGCTGTTGGGAATGGCCAGCAGCGTGCCGGGCGCCGTGCCCGGAACGTGCCGATGGGTCGCACCGTTCGCCCGTTTGTTTTTTCGTGCCATCGCCCGACGTCCCATGATTTCTTCCTTTCCGGACGAACGTCTTCGTCCCGGCGCTGTTTCGTCGATGGAAAAGCGGTCTTGTCGCACCTTTTCGCCGGCAGCTAGAATGGCCAAGGCGTACACCGCCGCCGCGACGCGCTTCGCTTCGCCGCCGGCCGACGACTTCTTACAGGAGCCCCGCGTGCCGACTGCCCTGCATTTCGATTGTTTCAGCGGCGTCAGCGGCGACATGACCGTCGCCGCCTTGGTCGACGTCGGGGTGCCGAAGGAAGTTCTACGGAACGCGGTCGCCTCCCTCGACCTCGGCGCCACGCTTCGCTTCGAGCGGGTACGGAAATCGGGCCTGGCGGCCGTCCGCATGACGGTCGAAGCCCCGACGGAACACGCCCACCGCCATTTGTCGCACGTCTTGGCGATTCTGGAACGTGGTGACATGACGCCCGGCGCGAAAGATTTGGCGACCCGGCTTTTCCAACGGCTGGCCGACGCCGAAGCCGCCGTCCACGGAATCCCGGTCGCCAAGGTCCACTTCCACGAAGTCGGAGCGATCGATAGTATCTGCGATTTCGTGGCGATTTCGGTCGGTATCGATTGGTTGAAGCCGACGGTGGTCACCGCCCGCTCGGTGCCGACGGGGAATGGAATGGTCCGCTGCGAGCACGGCCTCTTGCCGATCCCCGCGCCGGCCACGGCCCGCCTGCTTGCCGGCGTACCGCTGGCGGCCTGCGACGTCGTCGGCGAACTGACCACCCCCACCGGGGCGGCCGTCGTCGCCGAACTCGTACGAAAATTCACCGACTCCCCCGCCATGACCATCGAACGGCAAGGCTACGGGGCTGGTTCGCGCGACCTGCCCGAACAGCCGAACGTCCTCCGTCTATTCCTCGGAACCACCGCCGAGGAAGCTTTTTCCCCGACCACCGACGTCGTCTGGCGGTTGGAAACGAACATCGACGACGTCAGCGGTGAAATTCTGGGTTACGCCGTCGAACGACTGTTCGAGACCGGCGCGCTCGACGTCTTCTCCATCCCGGTTCAAATGAAAAAGAATCGGCCCGGCGTACTGCTCACGGTTCTTTGCACCGACGACGTTCGCGCCGCCGTCGAAAGGATTCTGTTCCAGGAGACGGGAACCTTCGGATTGCGGAAGTCGCGCGTCGAGCGGCGCAAATTGGAACGCAAGCCGATGGAAGTTGAAACCCGCTGGGGGTTGGTTTTGGGTAAGATCGGCTGGAACGAAGAAACGCGCGTCTTCACTCCCGAATTCGAGGAATGCGCCCGCATCGCAAGAAACAACGGCGTGCCGCTGTTGGCCGTCTACCGCGAGGCGATCCGCCGCTTCGCGGACGACGGCGCGGCCGCGAACGGCTTGCCGCGTTCGACTTGACTCCGCCCTTGCGGCGGTGTCTAAGACTTCTTCTTAGGGAAGGATCCCGATCGTGCCGATCCTCGCGCTTCTGAATGTGTTGACGCTGCCGCAACTGGCGGTTCTCTTAATGATCGCCGCGCTCGCCGTCTTATTCGTGCGCCGGGTGCAACACCATTTGGGGCGCGCGGGAAATCCACCGGCGCGATCCGAGCCGAACGGCCGCACCGCCATGGACGTCGCCGCCGCTTCGACCGAAGCGCGGGAACGGCTGGAGGCGTTCCTCCACGAATGGAACGGTCGACTCGACGTCAAACTGCATCTGCTGCGGGAAAGCACCGCCGCCGCCGAAGCGGTGGTCGAGGAACTACGAAGACTGCGCGACCTCGGCTCCGCTGTGGAGTGGTCCGACGACCCGATCGACGGCCGCATCCATCCCGATTCACTCGCACCCTATCCACGGAACGGCGACGTCGAGGCGTTCGTGCCGCATGATCGGTCGGCGGTCGGCGACGTAGCCCGTTCGTTTCGCTACGACGACGCGATGGTCGTCGACTGGGACCCCCCGCCCGACGGCCGCGAACCGCCGTCGGCCCCTCCGAAGAAGTAGTCGCAAAAGGACGTCGCTCGAATGCAATCCTGGCAATGGGCGGCGCTCGCCCTGTATGGACTGATCTTGGCGGCTGCCGCGGCGCGTCACGTTCTGGTTTCCCACGCCGTCGCCGTCGGTCGATTCCTCCGCCCCACCGACCCGCGACTGCCCGCCGAACGGTCGCCGTTCGTCAGCATCGTCGTCCCCGCCAAGGACGAAGCCGGCGCCATCGAATGCTGCGTTCGTTCGTTGATGCGACAGAACTACCCCTGCTTTGAGATTGTGGTGGTCGACGACCGCAGCACCGACGCCACGCCCGACATTGTCCGTCGGCTCGCTACCGAGGATTCCCGCGTTCGGCTGTTGCAAATCACCGAGCTGCCGCCCGGTTGGACCGGGAAATGCCACGCGCTGCACGTCGCCCGCCGACACGTCCGCGGCGAGTGGATGCTCTTTGTCGACGCCGACACTGAATTGCACCCGTCGTGCGTCGCGGTGACGACCGCCGACGCCGTCTTGGGCGGTTTCGAGATGGAATCGATGCTGGTCGCGCTGCGGGCGGATACGTTCTGGGAAGCGGTCGTGCAACCGTTCGCCGGCATCTGTCTGATCGCGTTGTTTCCGGTCTCGCGGGTGAACGACCCCAAAGCGCTCGAGGCCGGTTTCGCCAATGGTCAGTTCATTCTAATTCACACCGCCTGCTACGACGCCGTCGGCGGCCATGAAGCGGTGCGCGACAAATTCGTCGAAGACGTCCATCTGGGCCGACTAGTGAAACGCAGCGGCCGGCCGATGCGGGTGGCGTACGGGGCCGACGTCGTCGCCGTCCGCATGTACACGTCGTTCGACGCCATCATTCGCGGCTGGTCGCGCATCTTTTACTCGTCGGTCGACTGCAAACCGGGGAAACTCTATTTCTTAATCGCGTCGATCCTACTGTTCAGCGGACTAAGTTACGTCGTGCTGCCGGCGACCGCCGTTCTGATCGCGCTAGGCGACCGCGACCCGTTCACGCTCTCGCTGTTCGCCTTCGGATTCGTTCATGAACTGTTGCAGACGACCGTCATGGCGCGAATCTATCATCTGTCGAAAAGTAAGATGTGGTCGCTGTGGTACCGGCCGCTGGCCGTCTTCGTCACGCTGCGGATCCTCGCCCGCGCCGTCCGACTGTGTTCCACCCATCAGGTGGATTGGCGCGGAACGACGTACGACCGTTCGTTGCAGCAGGTCGGTTCGACGCCGTCGGCGTCGTCTGAAGCGCCGACCTCAGCCGGATCGTGAGGATGGACCGGCCTCGCCCTCGTCGGCCGCCGCGAGTTGCAACAGAAACTTAGGATCGATGAACGCCGCGACGCCGAACAGCATGGCGACGCCGAAGGTCATCATCCCCATGAACAGCCCGATGCCCATGTGCAGTCCCACCGCCGTCAACAAATAGAACGGACGCAACCATCGGTTCCATACCAAGACGCAGAACGACAACTCGAAGACGACCGTCAAGTGAGTCAGAAACTCGACCGCCATCGGCGTGTGGGCGAG